>JBDLIV010000005.1:0-20220 GCA_039714675.1 Thermodesulfobacteriota bacterium | reverse complement strand
CTTTTGAAAATCACTATCCAATAAAAAAATTAAAGTCAAGTAATTTTATAATTTTATAATATTATAATATTTGTTCTTGACATTTATTATAATATCAGTATGATTTTTTAAATATAACATTTTAAGGAGAAAGAATGTTTTCTGAAATTCAGCAAAACACCATTACACAACAGATAATCCATCAGATACACACAGCTATTCTTGCAGGCAAGCTTGCTGCAGGAGATAAACTTCCCAGTGAAAATGATATGATTAAGCAGTTTAATATCAGTAAACAGACTTTAAGGGAATCTTTGCGGGCTTTGGAACATATGGGGCTGCTTGAAATGCGGAAAGGCATGGGTGGAGGCTCTTTTATTATTGAAGTTGATTCACAGATTACCAAACTCAGCCTTTTAAACTATTTCTATTTTAAAAATCTCTCCATAAAAGATCTCTCCCAGGTTAGAAGACTCATTGAACCCAACTCTGCCAGGCTTGCTGCAAAAAACATGTCAGATGAAAATATCCTTAAATTAAAAGAGTTGAACACCTCTGCAAACAAACATCTGAATGATAATAATTATAAAGCTTTATTAGATTGTGAAATAGCGTTTCACATTAAAATTTCAGAAGTGACAAACAATCCTCTCATTGGACTGCTCATGGAATTTATTGAGGATATAGTTGTGGATTATAAAAAACTTTTTGAGGTAGGTATTGACTATTTAAAAGTAGTTCTTCAGGCACATGAAAAAATATACCAGGCAATAAAAGATAGAGACGAAAACCAAGCCTATAACGAAATGCTTGATCATATAATTGATCTTGAAAATAATTTATCAACAAAAGAGAACAATATGTCTTTAAAAGATGTATATTTAGAAAAAAATATTAAAAACTAACAGGAGGAAGAGCTAAATGAGTTTACCAGTAATAAAAAATTATATTAATGATGAGTGGGTTGATGCACAGTCTGATGCCACAGGAGATGTGTGGAATCCAGCCACAGGTGAAAAGATTGCTGTTGTACCCTATGGCAACAGAGCAGATGTTGATCAAGCAGTTGCAGCAGCAAAAGCAGCTTTCCCTGCATGGCGCAAAACCCCGCCTTTGACAAGGGCAAGATATCTTTTTCGCTTAAAAGATGCTTTTGAGGAAAACTTTGAAGATATAGCAAGAACTCTTACCAGAGAGCAGGGTAAAGTCATTGATGAGGCACGTGGTGAAGTAAGACGCATGATTGAAAATGTTGAGCATGCCACCGGAGTGACTACACTTATGACCGGTTATACTCTGGAAGATATAGCCACAGGTATTGACTGCTATGGCCATCGTCAGCCAATGGGTGTTTTTGCAGCCATTGTACCATACAATTTTCCTGCAATGGTTGCCTGGTGGTTCCTGCCCTATGCAATTGTGGCTGGAAATACATATGTTGTAAAACCTTCAGAACAGGTCCCAATGACCCAGACCAAGATCATGGAAATTGTTGAAGAGATCGGACTGCCCGAAGGTGTTATCAATATGGTGCACGGGGCTCACGATGTGGTAAACGGTATTCTTGATCATCCAGATATTGAAGGAGTCTCCTTTGTCGGTTCCACACCTACTGCCAAGTATATTTATAAACGCTGCGGCGAAACAGGCAAAAGAGTCCAGGCTCTGGGAGGAGCAAAAAATATCATTGCAGTAATGCCCACTGCAGATGTTGACGAAGGCATGCCCTCACTTGTCTCATCTTTTTACGGATGTTCAGGCCAAAGATGTCTTGCCGGATCAATTCTTGCCCCTGTAGGCGACAAAACAGATGAAATTGTTGAAAAATTTCTTTTTTCAGCCAGACAGCTAAATGTAGGTGACGGTCTTGATCAACAAACAGGAATGGGACCTGTGGGCAGTGCTGCCCAGAGAGATAAAGTTTTAGGGTATATTGAAAAAGGGATTGAAGAGGGAGCAACCCTGCTTCTTGATGGAAGAGACTGCAAGGTCGAAGGATATCCCGACGGCTTTTTTGTAGGACCCACTATTTTTGACAATGTTACACCGGACATGACCATTGCAAAGGAAGAGATTTTCGGACCTGTGGTCTGCATTGTCCGATGCAATAACCTTGACGAGGTTATTGATCTTGTCAACACTCGCGGGCTATCCAATGCTGCATCCATTTATACTGGAAGCGGAAGTGATGCCAGAAAATTCAAATATGAGGTGCTTCCATCCATGGTTGGTGTGAATATCGGCATTGCTGCTCCCATGAGTTTTTTCCCCTTTGGTGGCGCAGGCAACTCCATGTTTGGAGATGTTAAAGGACATGGGCAGGAGATATTCCAGTTCTTTACTGATACCAAAGTGGTCATAGAGCGATGGTTCTAACCAGAAATTTATAAAATTATTCGACAGACTGTCGTCTCCTTAGTCTCTTTGAGGTTAAGGGGACGATAGCTTTTTATAATAAGGAGAACTACAAAATGCCTTTAACAAGCTTTGGAAGTATATTAACTTTTGCTGAAGAGATTGAAACCCTGGATAGCACCTTTTATTCTGGCGCTGCTAACAACCCTGAGTGCGCCGATCTGAAATCTTTGATTGAACCATTTATAAAAGAGATCAAAAAAAATATTGTCATTATCCAGAGGACAAGAAGAGAAAATGTAACAGAGATGATTTTAGAGCCGATTCAGGATTTTGTCAGAGCACCTTTTTGTATTAAAGAGGAGGATGCAAAAAGCATGAATGCGGCAAAAGCTCTTGAAACAATGAAAACAATTGAACAAAGATCTCTGGACTACTACACCGCTGCCTCAAAAAAAATGAAATCTTTGCCGGAAGTTGCAAACGCCCTTAGATTACTGGGGAAAAAACATAACGCTCGTCTTAGAAAAATTAATGACATTTAGAAAATATTGAAGGAGATTTTATATATGAGCACAACTGAAGATAAAATAAAACAACTGGCCCAACATACATTCGGCACCTGGAACCGCCAGAGCGCTTGGAAATCACCGCTTTTAATTAAAGATGCTAAGGGTGTCTATTTTTACGATGATAAGGGCAAAGAGTATATTGATTTCTCTTCAATGCTGATATGTTCCAGTCTTGGGCATAAAAACCAGGCAATTATTGAAGCTATTGTAAAACAGGCTGAAAAACTTCCCTATGTTGCCCCGGGATTTGTCTCAGAGGTGGCCATGGAAGCTATGGAAGCCGTACAGTCAATGATGCCCAAAGGATTAAATAAATTCTTTTTTTCTACAAGCGGTACAGAAGCAAATGATGGTGCACTGGTTATGACCCGTCAATCCCAGGCACCGCGATACAAGATACTTTCAAGATATCACTCCTTTCATGGTGCAACACCGGCAGGCATGGCTTTTACAGGTGACCCCCGGCGGATACCTACAGAGAGGGCAAGGTATACAGTTGAAGGAGTTCATTTTGCTCCGGATTGTTATTGTTATCGCTGCCCCTTTGGCCAGACATATCCTAAATGCGATGTACAGTGTGCAAAATATGTTGATTACATGATTAAAGAAGACGGCAATGTGGCAGCAATGATTGTTGAGCCGGTTGTGGGCACAAACGGAAGAATAGTACCGCCGCCGGAATACTTTCCAATGTTAAGAAAAATTTGTGATGAGAACAAAGTTCTTTTAATTGCAGATGAAGTAATGACAGGATGGTTCAGAACAGGGAAAGCTTTTGCAATGGATCACTGGAATATTGTGCCTGATATCATGACTACTGCAAAGGGTTGTACTTCCGCATATACCCCTGTTGGAATCACAGCAGCAAACGATAAGGTTGCCAATTTTTTTGAAAATGAAATGTTTTGCCATGGACATACATACGCATACCATGCGCTCTGTTTGTCAGCTATACCACCTGCAATTGCCGAATATAAAAAATTGAATGATTCAGGGGTTATCAGTGCAGGCAGCGAACATCTGAAAAATGAGCTTTACAAACTTGCAGACCGCCATGAATGTATAGGGGATGTAAGAGGGATTGGACATCTTTGGGGATTTGAGCTTGTAAAAAACAGGAAAACCAAAGAGGCCTTTAATGTAAAAGAGGACAAAATTTCAGGAGCTCCCTTGATGACAGCAAAAGTATCGGGTGAATGCATGAAAAACGGTCTCTATATTTTGCCATGGTATGATAATTTAGTTCTTGCTCCTCCTCTGATTATTACTAAAGAGGAGATTGATAAATCCATGCATATTCTTGATAAAGCTTTAACCATTGCAGACGAAGAAGTTGAAAGTACAGGCATTGCAGCCTCAAGAAGCGCAGAATTCTCAGCAAGAGATTAAGGAGATTTTTATGGGTACAAAATTTGATTACAGCCAGGCTGCAGCAGAAGCTGACAGATGTCTGCTCTGCCATGATGCACCCTGCTCTAAAGGGTGTCCTGCCAATACAGATCCTGGAAAATTTATCAGGAAATTCAAGCTTAAAAATATAAAGGGTGCCATTCGTACCATAAAAGAAAACAATATCATGGGTGGTGCCTGCGGTATTTTATGCCCCACCTCAAGACTTTGTGAAAAAGAGTGCTGTTCATCTGAACTTGACCGCCCCATCAGGATTGGCAAGATACAGGAATTTCTGGTCAGACACGGTAAAGAGATTGAGTTTAAAGTGTTTGACAAACCAGAAGCTCTGCTTGAGAAAGTAGCAGTTATAGGATCAGGTCCTGCGGGTTTGAGCTGTGGTGCCGAGCTTGCTAAAAAAGGCTATCAGGTAACTGTTTTTGAAAAAATGGCAGAGCCTGGAGGAGTTTTGCGTTATGGTGTCCCATCCTATAGATTCAGTAAGGCTATGCTGTCCCAGGAACTTGATGATATTAAACAACTCGGGGTAAAATTTGAGTGTAACTGCACCATTAAAGACCATGGTGAAGCTGAAGATCTGCTTAATCAAGGCTTTAAGGCTGTTTTTATAGCAACTGGTCTCTGGGATGCTGCAACTATTCTTAAAGAGCAGCCAGAGGGAGTTTATAATTCAGTTGAATTTCTGGCAGACTCTCACACTGAAAATATGGATATTTTGAACAGTCAGGTTAAAAACAAAAAAGTGGCAGTTATCGGAGGAGGATCTGTTGCCATGGATTGTGCCGGGTTGGCTTCAAAATTTCAAGCCAGTGATGTTTACCTTGTTTACAGACGCTCTTTCTGCCAGATGCCTGCAGAAAAAGATGAGCTTTTTGATACCCTGGACGAAAATGTTCACTTTATGATCCTTAACCAGCCAGAGGAGTATGTTACAAATCAAGACGGCAGGTTGACAGGAATCAAGCTTGTCCGCACAAAGCTTTCCGATCCTGATGATTCAAACAGAAGATCACCTGTCCAGATAAAAGACTCCCAATGGATTCTTGATGTTGATCTTGTTGTGGAAGCAATTGGTAATAAAGCCTTTGATGATTCCAATGAATTATATCCAAATGTTGATGTTGATGATAAAAACCTTATTAAAGCATCGCTGGATGATTGTCAAACGTCTAACAGGGCAGTTTTTGCAGGGGGCGACATAGTAAGGGGTCCATCTCTTGTGGTAAATGCAGTGCAGGATGGAAAAACAGCAGCAATTGCCATGGACAGCTATTTGAAAACAAGGAGGAGCAGTGATGAATAAAAATGATATTGATCTCTCCATTGATTTTTGCGGAGTAAATTTTAAAAATCCTTTTCTTCTCTCTTCTTCACCTGTGTCCAACAGTGCTGAAATGGTTGCAAGATCCTTTGATGCCGGCTGGAGTGGTGTTGTATTTAAAACTCTGAATTCTGATACTGTTCCAATTATTCATCCATCTCCCCGTATGCATGGATATGATTACGGCCGTAAAAAACTTGTAGGGCTTCAGAATGTTGAGATGATCTCTGACAGGCCTTTAAAAGACAATCTTGCTGATTTTTTATATTTAAAGAAAAAATATCCCGGACATGTTCTTATTTCCAGTATAATGGGTTTTTCAAATGATGAGTGGGCATATCTTGCCAAAGCTTCTGAAGATAATGGTGCAGACATGCTTGAACTTAATTTTTCATGTCCCCATATGTCTGTGGAAGGTGCTGGTCACCATGTCGGCAAAGCCTTTGATCTCATTGAAAAATTTACAACCACTGTAAAAGAATGTGTATCAATACCTGTTATTGCCAAAATGACTCCAAACATAACCGACATGACAGAACCTGCTATTTATGCAAAAAACGGCGGGGCTGATGCAATTTCTGCCATAAATACCGTGAGCGGTATTTCAGGAATTGATCTTGATGCAATAGTGCCGACACCAAATGTTTTTGGGCTCAGCTCCAACTCAGGGACATCTGGACCTGTTATCAAACCAATCGGTTTAAGATTTATTTCAGATATGGCAAAGTGCGACGAATTGTCCCTCCCATTGTCAGGTATCGGCGGAATAGAGACATGGATCGATGCATTAGAGTATATCCTGCTCGGATCTTCAACCATCCAGGTGACCACCGGTATTATTCATTATGGATATGATATTGTTGAAGACATGATTGAAGGTTTGACCGATTTCATGGTTGACAAAAAGATTGCAAAATTATCTGATCTTGTTGGCAAAGCACTTAACAATCTTCAAACAACTGACCAGTTTGATCTTAAAAGACAGGGATGCTCTGTTTATGATCTTGAAAAATGTGTTGGCTGCGGCCAGTGTTACACGGTTTGTAAAGATGCAGGCGGGTTTGCCCTTGAGTGGGATGAGAAAAAAAGGCAGCCTGTTTTAAGTGAAGATAAGTGTTTAAGCTGTATGATCTGCAGTTTTGTCTGTCCTGTAAAGGATTTAATCACTTTTAAAGAGATGCCTGCAAACTGGAAAAGAGAGGACGCTATTGTAATGGATGAATCTTTAAAAACCAAGATAAAATATCAGCCTTTTAAAAATTTTATTGGGTGACACAGGCAGTTTTAACAAAATATTAATCATTGATAAAAATTTTCATACAATAACAAGGAGGAGAGTATGTCCATGCTAATAAAAAATGGTTTAATTGTCACTTCCACCGGCAGTTACACTGCTGATGTTTTAGTTAAAGATGGTAAAATAAAAGCCATTGGTGCAGATTTAGACAATAGTGCAAAAACAATTATTGATGCAAAAGGCAAATATGTTTTGCCAGGCGCTATTGATCCTCATACCCATCTGTCCATGCCTTTTATGGGGACTTCAGCTCAGGATGATTATGCAACAGGTACAATTGCAGCAGCCTGCGGCGGCGTGACAAGTGTAATTGATTTTGACCTTCAGCAAAAAGGCGAATCCATTCTTGAAGCTGTTGAGAGAAAAAAATCGTGGGCTGAGGGAAAAGTTGCTGTGGATTACTCTCTCCATCCTGCCATCATGGATCCAAGACCCGAAGTTATTGATGAAATTAAAGATGCAATTTTAGAATATGGAACTCCCAGTTTTAAAATCTTCATGGTTTATGATTTCAGGGTTGATGATGCAACAATGATTCGTCTTCTCCAGGAGACCAAAAAATATGGCGGACTTGTGCAGGTGCATGCAGAAAATGTCCATGTTATTGATCACTTAAATGAAGAGTTTGAAAAAGCAGGAACTTTAACTCCATATTACCACGCTTTAAGCAGACCCAATATTGCTGAAGAGGAGGCAATATTCAGAGCAGCCAAGATGGTGGAGATGACCGATTCTAAAATCTATATTGTTCATCTCTCTTCCAAAGAGGGTCTTGCAAGAGTAAAAGAGGCACAGGACAAAGGAGTTAATGTCTTTGCTGAAACATGTCCCCAATATCTGCTTTTAGATGATGAAAGATATAAAGAACCAGGCTTTAATGGTGCAAAATATGTCATGTCACCGCCTTTAAGAACAAAAGAGAGTAATGTTGCCCTCTGGGATGGGATTAACAAGGGGAATATCCAGGTTCTTGCCACAGATCACTGCCCCTTTGATTTCAATGGCAAAAAAGATATGAACGGCACAGATGATTATAGAAAAATACCAAATGGCGCCCCTGGAATTGAAACCCTTTTAATGCTCATGCATTCAGAAGGTGTTGCCAAAGGAAAAATAACTCTTGAAAAGATGGTTGATGTTCTGTCAACCTCCACAGCAAAAATGTTTGGCCTTAAAGACAAAGGTGAAATAAGGGTTGGCAAAGATGCTGATATAGTTATTTTTGATCCTGAACAGAAATTTACAATTACCCAGGAAAAACTTCATATGAATGTTGATTATACCCCCTTTGAAGGCATGGAAGTTACAGGTATGCCTGTTGCAGTCTATTCGCGCGGTAAAAAAGTTTCCCAATGGGAAAAAGATCATGTGGAATTTGTCGGAGAAAAAGGGTATGGTAAATTTGTTAAGCGGGAACCACTGATTTAATCTCATCAGCTGCTCGACAGGTTTTGACATCATGCCAATTGTTCAAAACAGGTTTGAAAAAGAGCTGTATTCAAGATTGGGGAAATTGGTGTTGTGCAACAGCCAGTCTATAATTAAAGCATCCTGATGTTTTGCTATATTTAATAAGGAGAAATATAAATATAACAATTATTGGAGCAGGTGCCATGGGAAGTCTTTTTGGATTTCTTCTGGCACGATCCGGAGAGAATGTTCTTCTCATTGATATCTGGCAGGAGCATGTCAATACCATAAATTCCAAAGGCCTTGGAGTTGAATTTGGTGGGAAAACCAACAAGGTTGATATTAATGCATCAACCAATATAGAGAATACCCCAAAATCAGATCTGGTTATTATTTTGTACAATCTACGCAGACAGAGCAGGCAGCAGCCCAGGCATTAAAATATCTGAATGACAATGGTTTTGTGCTAACCCTTCAAAACGGAATGGGTAATGCAGATAAAATTTCACAAATTGTGGAACCGGACAGGGTTATTGCAGGAAATACCTCACACGGTGCAACAATATTGGCACCCGGACTCATCCGCCATGCAGGAGCAGGACCAACAACTATCGGTATGTGGTCCAAAAACAACAGCAGCAGGCTTAAAAAAATTAAAAAAGTATTTTTCAAAGCTGATATTGACACTGCAATAGAGAGCGATATACATTTGGTTGTCTGGAAAAAACTGATAATCAATGTGGGAATAAATGCCGTCACAACCCTGACAGGGATATAGTCATTTATGGTTTCTGGAAATAACACCATCTGGTTTCTGGACTCACCTGTTTTAAAGCCGGGCATAAAATCCTCCTTAAAAATTTAGAGAATCCTTAGCATTTATTGAAGCAGAAATCAACAATGTTATTTAATCATTTTAACCATTTATAACTTATTTGAAGGGAAACCCATGGACAATATAACATATTTTTTCAATGCTTTTCCTATTATTTTTTAAAACTGCTCTTGACAAAAAAGATAATAGTTGCATATGATGAAACAAATTTGAAGGAGAGTAAATATGCTGGATCGGCAGATTGCCCGTAAAATTAATGGAATCAGGAAACAAAAAGGTTATACTCTTGACAACCTGGCTACATTCACAGGTCTTTCAAAGGGTCTCTTATCAAAGATCGAAAATTGTCAGGTATCTCCACCCATTGCCACATTGTCAAAAATATCACAGGGATTGAATGTTCCAATCGGTATATTTTTTAATGAAGAAGATTCAACAGATAAGCAAGGATATGCTGTAACATTAAAAAATAAGCGTAAACAGGTAAATAAAAAAGAGTCCGCAGCAAAAATAAACTATTTTTCTCTATCTGGTTTTCAATCTGATAAAATACTAGAGCCTTTTTTAGTAAAATTTCCGATTCTAAAAGATAAACCAACCAAACTTTATGATCATCCGGGTGAAGAGTTTTTATTTGTACTCAAAGGCAGGATTGATTTTATTTTTGGAGAAGACACAATCAGATTAAACCCCGGTGATTCTATTCACTTTGATCCGATAATTCCGCATATGGCTGTAAATGCCGGAAAGTCAAAAAGTGAATGCCTTATAATAATAGCAGAAAAAGGGAAATCATGAATATTACAATTATCGGCGCCGGTGCCATGGGAAGCCTTTTTGGATACCTTCTGGCACAGTCCGGAAAAAATGTTCTTCTTATTGACATCTGGCGTGAGCATGTCAACACCTTAAATTCCAAAGGGCTTGGAGTTGAATTTGAGGGGAAAACCAGCAGGGTGGATATTAATGCATCAAGCAATATAGATAATGCTCCAAAATCTGATCTCGTAATTGTTTTTGTAAAGTCCTCACAGACAGAACAGGCAGCAGTCCAGGCCTTGAATTGTTTAAATGACAATGGTTTTGTGCTGACTCTTCAAAACGGAATGGGTAATGCAGATAAAATTTCACAAATTGTGGATCCGGACAGGGTCATTGCAGGAACAACCTCCCACGGAGCAACTATCCTGGCCCCGGGACTTATTCGCCATGCAGGAACAGGGCCTACAACCATCGGTATATGGTCCAAAAAAGACAGTCACAAGCTTGAAAATATTAAAGAAGTATTCTGCAAAGCAGGTATTGATACTGCAATAGAAAATGATATACATTTGATTGTCTGGAAAAAACTGATAATCAATGTGGGGATAAATGCCATTACAGCCCTGACAGGTATAAAAAATGGCAGTATAGTAGACATTTCTCCCACAGGAGAGCTTGTACGTTCTGCTGTGCAGGAGAGTTGCGATGTGGCTCTTGCCCATGGGGTAGAGCTGCCCCATGATATTGCTGACCAGGTATTTAAGGTTGCCAGGGCAACAGGCCCTAACCGGTCATCCATGGGACAGGATGTCGATCATAAACGGCAGACTGAAATTGATGTAATCAATGGTGCCATTGTAAGTCTGGCACAAGAAAAAGGAATCCAGGTTCCTGTAAACCAGACACTGACTGCACTCATTAAAACAATGCAACAAAATTACAAGGAGTAGCTAAAAATGGGTAATAAAAAAATTACAATCCAGGATATTAAACAGGCTAAAAAAGATAATAGAAAACTTACCATGGTTACAGCCTATGACTATCCTTTTGGATTAATAGCAGATGAGGCAGGCGTGGATATTGTCCTTGTGGGGGACTCTCTTGGTATGGTGGTAATGGGGCTTGACGGTACAGTAGAGGTTACCATGGAACATATGATACACCATATAAAAGCAGTGATGCGTGGGTGTAAAAGTGCACTTGTTGTGGGAGACATGCCATTTATGAGTTATAATACCTCCATCCGTGAAGCCATTGTCAATGCAGGCCGGTTGATGAAAGAAGGCGGCTGTGATGTTGTCAAACTTGAAGGGGGTGTTGATTTTGCTCCCACAGTTAAAGCCATTGTAAAAGCAGGAATTCCTGTCCAGGGTCACATAGGACTTACGCCCCAGACTGCAAGTGCTCTGGGAGGGTTTAAAATGCAGGGGAAAGATGCACAGGCTGCCAGGCGTATTGTTGATGATGCAAAAGCTCTTGAAGATGCCGGTGTCTTTTCCATGATCCTTGAAGCTGTCCCTGCACCTCTTGGAGAAATCGTCGCACAGGCCGTAAATGTTCCTGTTATAGGAATAGGTGCTGGAAACAGGGTGGATGGTCAGGTTCTTGTCACCCATGATATGATTGGATTGTTTGATAAATTTGTACCAAAATTTGTTAAACAGTACACAAAAATCAGACCCATCATTATAGATGCCATGAAAACCTATAAAAAAGAAGTGGTGGAAGAGGCTTTTCCTGCAGAGGAACACTCCTTTAGCATGCCGGAGAAAACTTTGGATGAGTTAAAAGAGAGCTTAAAATGAAAATTGTCATTGCCATGATGAAGCATGAAACCAATACTTTTTCACCAGTTGTAACTGATTGGGAACGGTTTGAAAACTGGGGAGCGTATTTTGGCCAAAAAGCATTGGAAAAATATGAAAATACAGGCATGCCAATGGCGGCATATATTGACCTTGCAAAAAAAGCAGGTGCTGACATAGTAACCCCTGTTGCAGCAGAAGCCATGCCTTCGGGTATTGTAACTGCTGATGCCTATGACAGAATGTCTGATGCAATTTTAGAATCCATTGATGCAGGGTGTGACCTTGCACTTTTAGATCTCCATGGAGCCATGGTAAGCCAACAGACCATGGATGGCGAAGGGACTCTATTAGAGAGGATCAGATCAATATCTCCTGATCTGCCCATTGCTGTAACCTGTGACTTTCACTGTAACCTTACCCGGAAAATGGTTGATAACTGCACTGCTTTAATTGGTTATAAAACATATCCACATGTTGATATGTACGAGGTTGGGCTGCAGGTTGGAAAAATTGTAATGGAGAGCATGGAGGGCAAGTGTAATCCTGTAATGGCAAGGGTGCAGCTGCCGCTTCTTAGCCATACACTGAAGCAGGGCACAGATGATCAACCTGTGAGATCTATGATTGAAGCCTGTCAAGTGGCAGAAAAAGAGGATTCCACTCTTGCCGCTACTTTTTTTGGCGGATTCCCTCTATCTGATATGCCGGATGCAGGGGTAAGTACACTTGTTGTTACTGATAACAATAAAAAACAGGCTGGGATAAAAGCTCAGGAAATAGCAGATCTTGCCTGGCAACAGAGATCTGAATTTATTTATCATACAGGCCCGTTAAAAAACTCCATAAGTAAGGCTAAAACACTTTCAGACTATCCTGTTATTCTTCTTGACCATGAAGATAATTGCGGATCAGGGGGAACCCAGGATGTCATGGCTGTGGTAGCAGAAATAATAGAACAGGGGCTGGATGGTGTTGCCGTGGCAGCTGTCTATGACCCGGAAGCTGTAAAGCAAATGCAGAAAGCTGGCATTGGTGCAAACATAAAACTTGCTCTTGGAGGAAAAATATCAATTGATTCTCTTGGTATAGAGAACAACCCCCTTGAAATAGAGGGAAAGGTCAGAGTCTTGACTGACGGGCAGTGGATTGTTCATGGACCGATGTATACCGGGGTTAAGGTTGATATGGGACCAACAGCTTTGTTTGATACTGGAAAGGTAAAAATTGTGGTTGTCTCTCTGCATCATGAGCCCTGGGACACAGGAGTGTTTACCTCTCTTGGAATCCAACCGGAACATGAAAAGTATCTGCTTTTAAAATCGAGGATCCATTATCGGGCAGGTTTTGCCCCTATTGGAAAACAGACACTGCACTGTGACGGAGAGGGTGTGACAACTTCCAGGAATGAATTGCTGGACTATAAATATTTAAGAAGACCAATTTATCCTTTAGATCCAAATGTGGATAAAAACAGAGATTAGAGTATAAAAATTTAATATGAATTAAAGGTAAAAATCCATGATAAAAATTGGTGAAAAAAATCTCATTACAGATGTTCCTGGAATCAAGGTGGGTAATGCTCAGGATAACGAGCTGCGAAGCGGGGTAACAGTGATTAAGCCCGATGACCCTGCCATAGCATCTGTGGATGTAAGGGGAGGAGGACCAGGAAGTCGTGAAACCGAAGCATTAAATGCTGATTGCCTGGTGGATGTGGTTCATGCCCTTGTCCTAAGCGGTGGTTCAGCCTATGGTCTGGATGCCGCCGGTGGAGTCATGTCATATCTTGCAAAACAGAAAATTGGATTTCAACTGGAAGATGCAATTATCCCCATTGTTCCAAGTGCTATTTTGTTTGACCTTTTAAATGGTGGAAATAAGAAGTGGGGAGATTTATCACCATATGCCGCCTTGGGACATAAAGCTGTAAGCCAATGTGATACAAGTTTTAAACTTGGAAACCATGGAGCTGGAACAGGAGCTGTTGCAGGTGGAATAAAAGGTGGTTTGGGAAGTGCATCTTTTGTTTATGATGATGAAGACAATGAAATAACCATAGGAGCCATTGCTGCGGTAAATTCCATGGGATCTGTGACAATGCCGGACAGCTCTGTAATGTGGGCAGCACCCTTTGAACGAAATAGTGAACTGGGAGGGCAAAAAGCCCCGAAACCCAATTTTGAATATAATCTTGACTATACATTTGAACTTCCAGTTGGTAAGAATACAACACTTGTAATAGTTGCCACTGATGCAATCTTAACAAAACCACAGGCAAGACGGGTGGCAATTATGGCACAGGACGGACTTGCCCGGGCAATCAGACCCATACATTCACCCTTTGATGGTGATAGTCTGTTTGTGTTATCCACAGGAAGGCAAGGATTATCAGAGCCGGTTACAGGCATTTCTAAACTTGGAATGCTGGCAGCTGATTGTGTAGCAAGAGCAATTGCCAGGGGTGTTTATGAAGCTGAAAGTTTTGGAGGCTTTGAAAGTTATAAGGCTCTGTTTGAAAAATCATGAAACAGGTTACTCTGATTTTACAACAAAGGTTTAAGTTGATTAGAACGATTAATCAGCTCATTTTATATATAAATCATTATACAAGGAGAAACAATTATGAAAGGTTTGAAGTATGCATTATTAAGCCTGTGTGTAGCAGTGACACTATTGGTTGCACCATCGGCAATGGCCGCAAAAAGCAGTTTCACCATGGGAATTGTACTGGAACCACCACATCTTGATCCAACAGCAGGTGCTGCAGCAGCAATTGATGAAATGGTGTATGCCAATGTGTTTGAAGGGTTGACACGAATTGATAAAAATGGTGCTGTAAAACCGGCACTGGCTAAAAGCTGGGATATCTCTGCTGATAAAAAAGTTTATACTTTTCATCTGCAAAAGGGAGTGAAATTCCATGATGGTTCAAAATTTGATGCAGCAGATGTTGTATTCTCTTTTGACAGAGCACGCTCGGAAAAGAGTGTCAATGCTCAAAAAGCTCTGTTTAAACCCATTAAGTCTGTTGTGCAGAAAGATGCCGGCACTGTTGTCATCACCTTGAATCAGGCAACGGGAAGCTTTTTGTTTAATATGGGATGGGGAGATGCTGTTATTGTTGATGCTGCAAGTGCTGATAAAAATAAAAGCAATCCTGTTGGAACAGGCCCTTTTAAATTTAAAAAATGGGTAAAAGGGGATAGAATTGAACTTGTAAAAAATGATTCTTACTGGGGAACACCAGCCAAGTTAAATAAAGCCACCTTTAAGATAATCCCTGATCCTGCTGCAGCTGTATCAGCAATGCTTGCTGGTGATATTGATGCATTTGCCAATATCCCTGCACCTGAAACCATGTCACAATTCCAGGCTGATCCAAGATTTAAAGTTGTTATTGGAAGTACTGAAGGAGAGACAATTTTATCCACTAATAATACACGCGGCCCCTTTGCCAAATTAAAAGTAAGACAGGCTGTTGCCCATGCATTGGATCGCAAAGCTATAATAGACGGAGCCATGTTTGGTTTTGGAACTCCAATTGGAACCCATTTTGCACCTCACCATCCAGCATATGTGGATCTTGTCAACAAGTATGAATTTAATATTGAAAAAGCTAAAGCTCTTTTAAAAGAGGCTGGATATCCAGACGGGTTTAAAGCTGTTATCAAGCTGCCGCCCCCAAGCTATGCAAGAAGAGGTGGAGAAATAGTAGCATCCCAGCTGGCAAAAATTGGTATTAAACTTGAAATTGTTCCTGTTGAGTGGGCACAATGGCTTGACCAGGTATTTAAAAAGACAGATTATGATCTTACCATAGTATCTCATACTGAACCTATGGATATTGGAATCTATGCCCGCAAAGATTACTATTTTAACTATGATAGTTCAGCATTCCAGGCTTTGATGACAAAACTGGATGCAACAGTAGATGTTAAAGAGCGATATAAAATAATGGGAGACGCACAACGCATGATATCTGCAGAGTGTGTCAATGGTTTCATGTTTCAGCTGGCGAAACATGGAGTTTGGAACAAGAATGTTAAGGGCCTTTGGGAAAACAGCCCGGTTCAGGCTAATGATTTAACAGAGGTTTATTGGTCTAAATAGTGTTTGAGCAAAAACTCACCCATCTGCTTTGTTGCTGCAAACTTTTGCAATCCTTATGTACTTTAGTACACACCGGTTGCAAAAGTTATTGCGCCTCACATATGGGCAACTTTCCATGCAAAAACAGTTAAAAGATACCATATGAAAATATTTTTATTCAAGCGGCTGATAACAATGATCATAACGTTATTGGTCGCTTCCTCTGTTGTTTTTTTTGTTCTTGAAATTTTGCCCGGGGATCCTGCTGCTGTAATGCTTGGTATTAATGCAGAAGCTGATACCCTTGCAGCTCTCAGAGCAGAACTTGGACTAGATAAACCCATAGCAGTAAGATATCTGGGCTGGCTTGGAGATCTTGTTCAAGGAGACCTTGGAATCAGCTATACCTATGATGTTCCAGTTTCCGAGCTTATTATGGAGAGGGTGATTTTAAGTTTTCCTCTGGCTATTCTATCCATTACCCTTTCCACGTTAATTGCAATACCTCTCGGTATTATAGCAGCTTCAAATCATACAAAACCCATGGATTTTCTGGTAATGATTTTTTCCCAGCTCGGTATTGCAATACCAAATTTCTGGTTTGCTCTCTTATTAATTATCTTTTTTTCAGTGTTTATGGGAGTTTTGCCGGCCGGAGGTTTTGCAGGCTGGGATGCCGGCATTTTTCCGGCTCTATCATCATTATTATTGCCGACTATTGCTCTAGCTCTTCCCCAGGCAGCTATTTTAACAAGAGTGACACGCTCTTCCCTGCTTGAAGTTCTCAAAGAAGATTATATCAGGACAGCTCAAGCCAAAGGAAGTAGTTCCAGGCGCACATTGTGGCGGCATGCATTGAGAAATGCCATGATTCCGGTTGTAACAATTATGGGATTGCAATTCTCTTTTTTACTGGCAGGGACAATCATTATAGAAAATGTTTTTTACCTGCCCGGTATTGGACGTTTGATTTTTCAGGCAATTGCACAAAGAGATCTGATTGTGGTGAAAAACCTGGTGATTTTACTGGCAGCATCTGTCATTGTAATCAATTTTATTGTTGATATGCTTTATGCAGTGATTGATCCCAGATTGCGTGGTGCACAAAATGTATGAGCGTCTTGCAGAAGTATTTTCCCATGGTATGAAAAACAGAAATTTTGTTGCCGGGGGCATTATTACCATTGTTTTTTTTGGAGTTGCTCTGCTCTCTTATGTGTGGAGTCCACATCCCATTGAGAACATAAACATATCTGATAAACTTTTATCACCAAATACCAAATATCTGCTTGGTACAGATCACTTTGGCAGGGATATTCTCTCCATGCTGATCATGGGTGCTAAAAACTCAATTATTGTTGCCTTTGTAGCCATTGGTATAGGGCTTGGTATTGGTGTACCCCTTGGTTTGGTTGCTGCATCCCAGAGAGGCTGGACAGATGAGTTGATTATGCGGTTTAATGATTTTACTCTGGCTTTTCCCTCACTGATTTCTGCAATTATGATTACTGCAATTATGGGGCCTGGTGCTGTCAATTCCATCATTGCCATTGGAATTTTTAATATTCCTGTTTTTGCAAGGGTGGTAAGAGGCGCTGCACTGAATATCTGGAAAAAGGAGTTTATCCTTGCAGCTTTGAGTGCTGGAAAGTCAAAGGCACGAATTTCCCTTGAACATGTTCTGCCTAACACAGCAAGCGTACTAATAGTACAGGCTACAATTCAATTTGCAATAGGAATCCTTGCAGAAGCAGGCTTGAGCTATCTTGGTCTTGGAACTCAACCCCCTGCAGCGAGCTGGGGAAAAATGCTTAATGAAGCCCAGACTTTTTTACATTTTGCACCACAGCTGGCAATCTATCCCGGACTGGCAATTGCTCTAACAGTCCTTGGATTAAATCTTTTTGGTGATGGTTTAAGAGATGTTCTGGACCCCAAGCTCAGGAGAAACAGATAAATTTTCATGAAACTGCTTGAGATAAAAAATTTATATGTGACAATAGATACACTTGATGGTCCTTTACAGATTATCAAAGGCGTTGATTTTTCAATTGAAAAAGGTGAACGCCTTGGTATTGTCGGAGAATCAGGCTGTGGGAAATCCATTACCTCTTTGGCAATAATGGCTTTGCTCCCCGATAAATCCAAAGTTAAAGGACAGATTCTGCTGAATGGAGAAGAAATTAACCTCTTTAATAAAGAGCAGATGTGCAGGATAAGGGGAGATAAAATCGGCATGATTTTTCAGGAGCCAATGACAGCACTCAATCCTGTAAAAACAATTGGTGACCAGATTGCAGAAAGCCTGATTCTTCACAGAAACATGAAAAAGAGGCAAATAATACATGAGGTTGAACAGTTGCTGGAAAGCGTTGACCTGCCCGTGGAACGATTTGGTTTAAATCTTTATCCGCACCAGCTTTCAGGAGGCCAGCGCCAGCGAGTGATGATTGCAATGGCAATTGCCTGTAAACCTGATATTCTCATTGCAGATGAACCAACTACTGCTCTTGATGTTACAGTTCAGCAGCAGATTCTTGAATTGATTAAAGAGCTTGCCATAAAATTTGGCATGTCCTTGATTATGATAAGTCATGACCTTGGAGTGATTGCCCAGACAACACAAAAAGTTATGATTATGTATGCGGGACAGGTTATGGAGCAGGGAGAAACTTCGCAGGTATTTAAACATATGAGTCATCCTTATACACAGGGCTTATTTGCTGCAATACCAAAACCCGGCTCTTCCAGGCTTGAAGGTAAAAAACGTCTCAGCACTATTCCAGGTAGTGTTCCTGATCCAAAATCAACTGTCCAGGGATGTATTTTCGCACCAAGGTGCAGTTTTTCAGATGATATCTGCCGAAAATCCCCGCCAGAGCAGTCTGACATTGCTCCAGGTCACAATGTACGGTGTTTTCATCCAGTCATGGAGGATTAAAATTAAACAGTGTCTCTTGTAAAAGTTAAAAATATCGTTAAAGATTATAATCTACCCAGAAAAAATTTATTTGGAAAACCTCCTGTTTTTAGAGCTTTAGATGGTATTAATCTGGAAATTAAAGAGGGAGAAAGCTTTGGTATCGTTGGTGAATCAGGTTGTGGGAAATCCACTTTGGCAAGGATTATCATGGCTTTGGAGCAACCAACATCAGGAAAAGTATATTATAATAATATTGATCTTTTCTCAGCATCAAAACTTAAGTTAAGGCAGTTGCGAAAAGAATTTCAAATGGTGTTTCAGGATCCCTACAGCTCTTTAAACCCAAGAAAAAAGATTCTCTCAATTGTTGGTGAACCACTGGATATGCTGGAAAAATCAATTTCAAAGAAGAAATATAAAAAAAGGGTTGAATTAATACTGGAAGAGGTGGGTTTGTCTTATAGAGATATTGATAAATATCCCCATGAATTTTCAGGTGGCCAAAGGCAGAGGATTGCCATTGCAAGGGCTTTGATTACAAAGCCCTCTCTGATTGTGGCTGATGAAGCAGTATCTGCCCTTGATGTCTCTGTTCAGGCACAGGTATTGAATTTGATGATGGATCTGCAGGAGAAATATAATCTTGCATTCATGTTTATAAGCCATGATTTAAGTGTGGTTGAATTTGTAACTCAGAGGCTTGCAGTTATCTATCTTGGAAAAATAGTGGAGACAGGAACAACTTCTCAGATTTTTAAAAAGGCTCTTCACCCATATACTCAGCTGCTCTTTTCAGCTATTCCAGACGTTGATCCTGATATTAAAACCGATTTTAAAAAGGCAGAGACAAAAAAAATAGACTCTCTTTTTTCCCCAACTCATTCAGGTTGTGTGTTTATTGACCGCTGTCCTCTGGCTGCAGACATTTGCCAGACAAAAGCTCCTGTGCTGCAGGGAGATATAGATCATCAATATGCATGCCATCATGTCGACAGGCTGCTACAGAACACAAATTGACCCAATTTCTACGTTGGGTTAAGAAATTTGATCCTCGGAATACTGAATGTATACCTGTGGTCAAATTTCTTTCCCGCCTTGAACTTGAATTAATTTGCATTCCGTAACAGCCTGTTGAGATCGTATAATCGCTCCCCTTTGACCGATTGCCACGGAATATGAAAATTTAATCTTTTACAATAATAAGCCGGCACTCTTTTAGAAAGGTATGCCGTTCTGTTGTTTTTTCTAATAAACTATAATCTGACATACTGATAACAAGAGCTCTGTTGTGTTCTCCTGCACTACGAAGTCCCTTGAGAACTAAAGGATGACTGCCGATCCTATCATCTTTTAACGCCTCTTCCATACTGCAAAAATATTTGCATACACCATTTTGAACGGCAAATTCTCTGCTGATAAAAGTGGAAGAGTATATGTCATGCCCCTGTTCACTGATAAT
>JBDLIV010000004.1:0-21092 GCA_039714675.1 Thermodesulfobacteriota bacterium | reverse complement strand
ACTGTTTTATCCTGCATCATTTTATTATCTCTTGTGTGATCATTTTTTCCAATGCTTTTTTCTCTCTTTCAATGTCAGACATATAATGAAAACATTTTTGAACAAATTTTCCTGAAATAGTGTCTGCTATGGAAAATGTAAAATTCATATTAGGCTGAAATTTTCCTGAAAAAGCAAGAAACAGGGTTTGAGAAAGTTCAAGCAGCAGGTTTTGAATTTCCTGTTTGTCCTCGGAAAATTTAAGTGCACCATAAATTCGACATCTTGCAGGTCTTATCTCGTATGCTTCACAGCATGAATTTTTATTGAACGGGCATAATAAGATATTCTCTTTTTTATAGGTTGCAACTGCTCTTGAAATCAGTGCCTCTCTCTGTGCAGAGGTAAAGTGTCTGTTCATTTTGGAATGCAGATAAATAACCTCTATCAGATGAATGGAAAAAGGCTGTAAGCAGCAGGATTGATCATTCCTGCCACAATTGATGGGACCTTGTTTTTGTTGATTTTTTACTTCCTGATCAATTTTCTTAATAAGTGATTCATAATCAGAAAAAAAAGGATTGAGATCAACTCTGTTTTTGATTTCCAGGGAGGGTTCTCTGATTTTCAGAACTCCTGATTTTTTTCCATATTTTCTTAACAGTTTCCACTGCCCGTAATTGGAAGGGTTTGCCTTTGATGATTTTAATTTTTTTTCAGCAGCTTTGAGAGTATGTCCCCTTCGAATCATATAAGAGGTAACAAAGGTACCTGTTCTTCCAACCCCGTGTCTGCAGTGAACCAGCACTTTTTTCCCAAGGTAGATAGCTTCATCAAGCCAGGCCAGAGCATCTTCCATGGCTTCCATTTTGGGAATATCTTCATCCCATACAGGAAGATAATAGACTTCAAAACCTGAAGACTCTTCAAGCTCATGAAGATCGGAAAATTCAGCACAAAGATTAACAATGGCATCAACACCTTCTGCTTTAATGGAATCAAACTCAGCATAGGACATGGGTGCACGTCCCACAGCAATAGAGTTTGTGATCCATGTTATCGGGTATGATGACATTCAGGTCTCCTTTTGTATTATGGCTGATCATTCAGATCAGTTGATGACTGGCGGAAATCATATCGGCCATTCATAAAATCGTCAATGAGAAATTCTAAATCCAGTTCTTTTTTAAGATACATATCCATAAGTTTGGTTGCCCCGAGAAGCCGTCCTGTCATATCAAGGGTTTTCTCCATGGTCTTTAATGATCCATGTTTGAATTGAGCATCAATAAGATCTGATTTAACCTGCACCATAAATCCAAGCCTTGTTAAAATTCCTTTAATAAAACTGGCTCGGATGGCTCTTCCCTCTGGAGTGCCACCTCCTCCGGAAAATCTGAAAAGAATATAATTATCTTCCTTTAAAGGTGAGCAGATAGTATCCAGAATGACAAAATGATAACCAAACCTGAAGTTTACGTTCAAATACTCTTTTGATAAAACTGCATAACTTCCAAACATGGAGGCGTCTGCACTTATAATGCCGCCTGCCATTACAATTCTGTCATACTCCTCCCAGTCAAAATGAGTTGTTTCCGACCAGCAGATCCCTGGATGTGAAAGCCCTTTTAGAACAGCTTTCATGGGAACACTGGTAATATCTCCAGATTTTAATATCTTATTTTTACTGTTTTTTATCCCGGAACCCACATCAAGAATATAAAAGAGCATTGGTATATCCAAGATCAGTTTTTTTGCTCCTTTTTTCCTGCCGCCTTTTCTCTTACCAATGGAAAACATTTCCCTGACAGCTGTTTCATGGGTGAATCGGATGATGTCATGCAGAGATCTGCAGGCTTCAGGCGCAAAAGAGTCAGATTCCGGATCTGTAAGTTTTAATTTGGCTGCAAAATTCATTACATACTTCAGTTTGACCATAAAAGAGCTTTTACTAAAGAGATCTTCTTTTTTGGGTCTGGCCTGTTCCATTAAAGGGGAAGCAATACCGTCATAAACAATGCCCCTTTCTGCATCCACGGTCACACAATCTCCCTGTACAAGATCATTAAATCCATTGCTGATATTGACAATTGCGGGAACTTCAAATTCCCTTGCAATGGATGCAAAGTGACTTGCATAGCTGCCTGTCTCAATAATAATCGCATTGACTTTATTAACAGCTATAACAAATTGCGGCAGGGCGTGTTTGACCACAAGCACTGATCCTTTA
This sequence comes from Thermodesulfobacteriota bacterium, assembly GCA_039714675.1. Lineage (GTDB taxonomy): Bacteria > Desulfobacterota > Desulfobacteria > Desulfobacterales > Desulfobacteraceae > Desulfobacula. The sequence continues at coordinate 18,883 of JBDLIV010000004.1, read as the reverse complement.
GGTATTTGATTGATTTGTGATAATTGCTCAAGTCTGTACACAGGGCCTGATCCAGCTCCATTGAATATGGTTTGGGCTTTGGAACAGATAATTTTGTTTTTAATTTTATCTTTAGGTTCTTTTATATCTTTTTCACTCTTTTGGATTTTATTGCGCTTAGTTTTCAATGGCCTTGACTGGAGAATAAAAAGTTTACCGGATTGATCCTGACACCACTCAATGTCCTGGGGTTGATCAAAATGATTTTCAAGGCTTATTGCCCATCTTGCAAGGGTTAACGCAGCAGATTGATCCAATGAGAGAGCATTGGTTTGATTTTGTTTTGTATCAATTATTCTGGTTTGATCATCATCGGTTTTACTGTTTTGGGACAGCACCATCTGTTTTTCTTTTGCAGCAATTTTAATACTGGCAATTTTGTCCGGCTCCTTTTTTGATATTGTTATAAGGTCGCAGGCTGCTTCGCCTTCCACAAGAAGTTCGCCCTGGCCCCAGATAGAGTGGATTAACAAGTTATCTAAAAGCCTGTTTTCAAAATCTGAGGTATATATTACTCCAGATGTTTTTGAATCAATCATCTCAATAACAAGCACTGCCATGGGTGTCTCATAATCTAGAATGCCATGGCTGATCCTGTAAAAAAGTGCCTGGGGAGAATATTTGCCTGCAATGACCTGCTTATAGCCATGTAAAATATCTTTTTTATCAACATTTAACACGGTTTTATACTGGCCGGCAAAAGAAATTTCCCCATCCTCTTTAACTGCACTGCTTCTAAGTGCAAATCTGCAATTAATATCTCCATTTGCCTCAAAATTTTTCATGGCACTATTTGCAGCTGTTACAATATCATTTGGTACATCTGCATTTAATATTAATGTTTTGATCTCTTTACTTGTCTTTTCACAGGATGAAACATCGCTTATATCTATAGTTGCCAGCTTCTCATTAATGATGTCCTGCAAATTATTGACCTGTAAAAAATAATAGAAAGCATTGGTTGTAATGACAAAACCATTGGGTGTGGGCAGGTGAAGTGCTCTATTCAAATGAGACAGACAAAAAGCTTTTTTACCTGCAATTGACTCTTCAAATGTTGAGATCTGGTCAAAATCTATGGTAAATGGAGGCGAGAATTCTAACTTTGGCGATGCAAGCATAAATCTTATATAAAAATCAAATTTTTTAAAATAATCTTTCAGACTCCAATAGCTGGATGGACACATTTTTAAAAGTTCTTCAACCATACCTGCAACTGAAGCAGCAAACTGGTCATAGGTTTTTATAACAGCCTGGAAGTCATACTTTTTTTGATTATAAAATATATCTTCAAGCTCAGCCATAAAATCATGGGCATTTTTGTCATATTCCAGTAAATTTTTAAATGCTTCATATTTTTCCCGTAAAACAGTGCCAGGGGAAAACATTTGAAAAGTCCAGTATCTGAATAAATTTTTTATCTGCATGATTTTTAACCAGCTATGCTTTGTTGATTATACCTTATAAAAACATCTTTCAACGTAGCATTGAAAACCCAAGAACACAAATAAAGATTTTATAATATCCAATTAGTTGTTGATATTATAAAGATATGCGGACAATCGGATAATTACTTGTTGAATAAAACCTCTCCGCAGGGGAAGAGGCTATCACAGCATAGGTTTTCAGTAGTAAACTCTGAACATTAACCAATAATTTCAGGAGGTAGAACAATGGCAGGACTCAGACAAAAGTTTAAAAAACATCTTACACTTTGTCGGTATTGATCAAATATAAATACAGTTTATATAAAGGTTGTAGAATCTTTTGCCGGATACTATCGGAAATCACCAGACCGGTTGTCAGACACTCAGATACAAGATTATCTTCACTAGCAAAATAAGATTGCAGTTGCTATCAGCAACTATGGCCGGAATAGAGATTTCCATTCCGGCCATAGTTACCGATTGTCTTAGTGTTAAAATTAAAAATTCACTGTCACTTCATTGGAGCAGTGTTCAGTCCCTTCTTCACACACCTGATACAGGTAGATCGGCTCAGGTTGTTTCCCTACGATGTCAGTGTACAAACCATCGTTGTCGGTGGTTGTCAGCAACAAACCATTACGGTAGATTTTAACATTAGCGCCGGCTGCACCACTCCAGGTGAGGTCGACCGTTCTCACACCCTTCACCTTGTAGACACTGGTCGTGAGCTCAATCAGTTGCGGAGCAGGCTCGGTCACCGTTACCGTCTGGGCAGCACTTGCAGAGTTGCCAGAGGCATCAGTCACTGTCCAGGTGACCGTAGTCATGCCCAGAGGAAAGCTTGCAGGCGCGTCGTTGTTCACCGTTGGGTTCGGATCTGCCAGATCGGATACAGCTGGCGTACCCAGGGCTACAATTTCACCGAATTCTACACTGATGTCGGCAGGAGCTGTAATTGTGGGTGCTGTTGTGTCGCTCACCGTTACCGCCTGAGTGGCACTTGCAGAGTTGCCAGAGGCATCAGTCACTGTCCAGATGACCGTAGTCATGCCCAGCGGAAAGGCGGCCGGAGCATCGTTGCTCACCGTTGGATTTGGATCCAGATCATCGCTTACGGCCGGTGACCCCAGGCTTACTGTAGTGGTTTCAGCGGTCGCCTCCACACTCACATCGGCGGGAGCTGTGATTGTGGGTGCCTGCGTATCGGGAACTGTCACGGTCACTTTCTGGCTGGCACTGTCGGTGGCATCCTCGTCGTCGGTCACAGTCAGGACTACCGTGTAAATGCCCGCTGTCGCATAGGAATGGACAGGGGGGGTTACTCCGCTTGAAATGCTGGTGTCTCCAAAATCCCAGGAGTACTCAATGATTGTGCCGTCGTCTGTGGAGGCCGAACCATCGAAACTGCAATCCAGGTCGGTGCACTGGTAGGAGAAGGAAGCAACAGGGGGAGTATTGGCCGGAGGTGTTCCGTTAACTTTGCCCCTGATGTAGATCTCATCAAGATCTATATCATCCTTGTCGTCGCTTGCATTACACCTGAAACGAATCCTCATATCAGTCGGGAAGGTATGCTGACTGCTGTCGATAATAAGGGTTTCGTGCTGCCATACATTATTGGGAAAATCAACAACAGAGACATAGTCACGAATGATTTGCCAGGTAGAACCGTCAAAATATTCAACCAGGTAGTTCTCACCCTCTTCCATACCGTAGCCCTTGAACCAGAAATCAATCTCAAGTTGGCTGAAACCCGTAACATCTATGGGGTTTGTCAGGGTGATATGGGATGATTCTGTGTTGTCCTGTATATTTGCTGCATATGCCCCTGCATAACTGTAAGGGACAATCAGGGCATCGGCACCACCATCCGTATAGTTGCCGAATCCGGATTCGAAATCGTCGTATGTCAGCTCCATCCAGTCGGTAACATTGATCGTTACTGTCACAGCAGGGCTGTCGTTCACTCCGTCGTTTGCATAATATGTGAATGTATCGTAACCCTTAAACCCACCATCCGGGGTGTAGTCAAAGGATCCGTCACTGTTCAATATGAGGGTGCCGTTACCGGCATCAGTGTCCAGTAGTGCAGTCAGGGTGTCTCCCTGAGGATCATAGTCGTTGGCAAGAACGCCGGGTGCGGCAACATTCAGTTCTATGTCAATGAGCGCATTGTATTCATCATCAAAGGCGGAAGGTTCACCAAGCGGAGCATAGACCTCAAAGGTTTCCAGCACCGTTCCATCATCCCGTATGACAGTTACCGTCATGGTATCGCCAATGACATCAAGTCTGCTGAAATGTAATGTTTTTTCGGCAGTGACGACGTACGGAGCAGAGGGGTCCGGGTTGTAGAGGGGTGCTCCGCCTCCGCCCACCGTCAGATGCTGCACTCCGTCGACCACAGCCCTTGAGTACCAGTGGCTATGCCCGTTAATCGCCATCTGCACATTGTACTGGAGAAAAAGCGGTTGCAGGTAATTCCGGGCTCCATACGATCCTCCGCTTTCCGCGCTCCAGGCCGGTTCATGGTAATGGGCGATTTTGAAGGGTTTGGTCGACGAAGCCAGATCCTCTACAATCCAGTTGTACTGATCACTGCCGGGTGAATAATCCACATACTGGTCTATAACGGTGATGTGGATCGGACCGTAATCAAAGGAATAGTAGTTGGCGCCAGGGGTGTAGGGCCAGTATTTGCGAAATTCGGAAGCGTTGTCTTCGTGGTTGCCGCGGCACCCCATGTAGGCGACCTGGGCCATGAAGTCAATATTATTGCCATAAGAGCGGTTAAAAAACTCATCCTGCCAATCCGCCTCTGTATCATTACTGATCCAGTCACCCGCATGCAGGCTGATTGTCTGCCTGGTGTCAGGATCAACATCGATATCGGCGAGCAAGGCACCGGTCACAAGGTTTTGATCGGCCGGGTAGGTACGCGTATCACCATAAGCGTAAATGGTGACATCGGAGGCGTTGTCTTCCGGGGCAGTCGTAAACGATCCTTCCACCTGCTGGGAATCAACCGTTACGCTGTAGTAGTAGCGTGTTCCTGGCGTGAGGTCAGGTATTACATAGGTGAACTGGTGTTCGTCAGTTCCGGAGCCGGACTCGGCAAGTTGACCGGAACTGTTTCCGTAATCGGGGGTCGTTCCCCACTCAATAGAAGATGTGCCGGGAGTGGTATCAGCCTGCCACAGTACAGTCATCTCCGTATTGTTGCTCGGATAAATGAGATATGGCCCCTTGCGTAGTGTTGAGGCCTCTGCTGTCATGCCGACAGCAACGACCAATAAAGATAGCGTTAATAAAATACTCTTTATTCTTATCATGAAATAATTCCTTTTGATAATTTTCAGTTAAAAAAAACGATTAGTAAATACTTTTTTGAGCTTCTTGTCAATAATTTTTTGAATTTTTTTTACAAAGTTGCAATATGTACTAGCCAAAGGTTTGTATTGTCCAATGTTGATTAAGGAACAAAATTGATAAAAATTTTAATTAACAGATCTTGATGTCCATGAATAAACTCCATGGAGTCCACAGTGATTGTGGAGAAATAAAACTTTAATTGAAAAGTTTATTATTTTATAAGAGTTTGATATTGATATTCTATGTTAAATACTACCTCAAATACTTTAATAAAATTGGCAGCATTGGTATGGTACGCAGGCTTTGTTGTTTTAATCACTAAAAGTGGCGCCTTATTCTTTGAAGCGCTCAAGGGCGGGGCAGATCAACTATTCATCCTAATGGCTATTTTATGTGGAATTGTGATCGGAAAGATTAAGGCCAAATATCTATTTTACAATATATGCAAGAAAAATATAGATCGAATCAATTTATTGATAAATCCTAAACTGTGGCAGTTCTACCGGAAACGATTTTTTATCTTTTTGTTTTTAATGATAGCATTGGGAAAGTATTTATCAATCATCGCACATGGAAAGAATATGGCACTTATTGCATTGGCTTTATTGGAACTTTCGATCGCTTTTGCATTGGTTTTAAGCAGTCATTGTTTTTGGCAAAAATAGAGAAAAACCTCCTGAACAGGTTATGCAAAATTTCCTAAGATAAATATTCAGTTATAAGATTAAGCGCAATAAAAAAAATGCAGTGCAATATTTTTATTGCGCATGTTATTTATACTATAACTTTAATTGAAATTGTGAAAACACTTAATATATCAAGTTCTTCAAAGATTTTGATAAAATTCAAAGAAGACCAGGAAATATTCAGATACTAAAAAAAATCTGGTTATCATATTTATTAATAAAATTATAAAAAATAATATATCTAAAAATTTTAAATAGTTAGCCTGTAAATTCATTGTCTGCCCTGAAAAATTCTAAAAATGGCACACTTATCGCTATATAATCTTTGTTGGAACATTATGGAAAATATTAATTTGGCAGGAAAAAGAAAAAATATGACTTTAGCAGCTGTAAAATCAATTTTCGTTGGTGTAGGGGGATCATTGATCCTTGCTGTTTTTTGTTTAACCTTTATTGACATGGATAAAATTTTATTCATCATGCCTCTGTTTATTGCCTTTAATGGTGCAATGACCGGTTACAGGCTGGTGGAGGTTTTGAAAAACCAGATTAAAAACATCCCTGTTTTTTCTCTGGTGCTTGGAATTGGCTGCGGAGCATTAACCTTTGTTGCTGTAAATTTTGCAGGATCATTTATAAAAAACGGTTTTTTGCTCAATGATGTATTGCTGCTTAATATTTATGATTTGCTGATTTACATGGCTGTATCAGGATTTACAAGTTATCTGGGAGCAAAACTTGCTGTCAGATATTTTAATTTATAACAGGCATGATCTGTTTTGTATAAAACAGGTCTTAAAAAAACGGTGAGGGAATTAAAAAAGTTTCAATTAATTCTTTCATATAAAATTAATACTATTTTGTTTTAAAAAAAGGAGAACCAAATGAAGAAAACGTGTATGTATTTTATTATGATGACGCTTATTTTATTGTTTACAGCGTCAGGATCTTTTGCAGCAGGTATTGCCTCATCTTCCATAAAAGCAGGAGACACGGTTGAGATTACAGGCAAAATTGCTCCGGGTCAGGATTTATATCTTGCCATTGCTCAAAATGAAATGTTCGCACCCAAAGACACTGATGGGCAATTTGAAATAAAAAGATTGAAAAAAGATTCCAAAAAAGCGGGATTTACATTTGATACAGAGATTCCACCCCTTTATTACATGATTACCAATGTACCGGAACAATTTGGTAAAGTAGGTAAGAAAAGATTTGGCGGCCCTTCGGTTCTTCTGAAAAAAGGACAGGGGATTTACAGCACCACCATGTTCTATCTGAAAAAGAAATTCAATGATGTGGATGCTGTGGCTCGCACAATGATGGGCCCCATCAAATCAGATGAGCAGTGGAATTTTTTAAGATATGCCAATGAGAGTGGATATGGTATCAATACCATTGTTAAAGAGAGTAACAGAACTGGTAAAGTAACTATTTTTTCAAAAACTGTTATTGCTGATCAGTCAAGCGGAAATTACTGGGACAAGGGCACATCTGTAAAATTGGATAAAGCAACCGGTGAATTTACAGTCTCCTTTAAATCTTTCAGGCATACCCCTCCTGGCACCAAATTTGACGTCTATGTTAACAATGCTAAAATCGGTGATTATAATGTAGAGAAAAACGGATTCTGGATGTCCAAAGCTTACAGGTATATGAATCCTTTATGGGTTGTTATCGGTGCTATTCTGGTCGGAACTTATTTTTCCATGATCGGTGCTGCAGGCGGTATGTTAATGGCAGCATTCCAGGTTCTTGTTGTTAATACAATGGGTCCTGTGGGTATCAATGCAGCAAACGTATTAAAACCCTCCAATATAGCCCTGACCCTGTTTTCTCCTTTAGGATCATTTTATCGGTATGCAGTGGTTGAAAAACGCGTTGCATGGCCCGTAGGGCTCTCCTTTGGGGCAGGTATTTTTATCGGCTCCATCTGGCTTGGTAAATATGTATCTGCCGTTCTTCCCATGAAAGCTTACAAAGAGTGGCTGGCGATTCTGGTGGTTATCATGGGAATTAAGACCCTGATGGAAATGACACCTGCGGCCATGAATAAAAGAAAAAGCATCAAGGCCATGACCCAGAAATTTAATAAAGAGGTTGCCGCTGCCAAAAAAGAGGGACGTTCTGCTCAAATGGGAAGTATTGAACCTGTAAAATCAGGTCTTACCGACTACAGATTTAAGTTCTGGGGTGAAGAATTTTCAATCAACCCATTGCTTTTTGCCGTCCTTGGTATTGGTATTGGTGTCGTATCCAGAGCTTTTGGTATCGGCGGAGGATTCCTTCTTGTACCTGCCATGACAACCTTGGCCGGACTTCCCATGTATGTGGCCGTTCCCATATCTTTGATCGGAACCTGTTTTTCCAGTGTTGGTTCCTTTATCGGATACCTCATGGCAGGATACCTGCCTGACATGACACTTGCTATTGCCATTATTATCGGTGGGTTTGCAGGCGGTATGCTTGGCAGTCGTGCCCAGAAAATGTTCTCTGAAAAGACCTTAAAGATTGTTCTGGCACTTACAATGTTTTTCTTGTTTTTCAGGTTCTTTAAAATTGAGATCTGGATATAGTAGACACCATTCAGCCAGGCAGGCAGGGTGAAATACCCCTGCCTGTTCCCGATTAAAACAAATATAAAGCTCAATTAACCCTGAATCTATAATCCTTTTATAAGTTGTGGGGTGTGGAGGAAATAAATGGAAAATGAAGTTTACAGTTTATGTTTTATGTGTTCGGTAAGATGCCCTATAAAGGTTCTTGCCAAAGATGGCCAGGTAAAGTGGATTGAAGGCAATCCCCATGTTCCTGGAATGGAAGGAAGTTTGTGTCCAAGGGGTGTTGCAGGTATTAATATGCTTTATGATGATCAGCGCCTCCAATACCCTCTTATCAGAGTTGGTGAAAGGGGTTCCGGCCAGTTTCGCAAAGCTTCCTGGGATGAAGCACTTGACATGGTTGGAGATAAATTAAAAAAGATAATTGATGAACATGGTGGTCACAGTGTTGTTCTTGGAGAGCGTGCTCAGCTTGCCACCCATGTTTCCAAAGCTTTTTTAAAATCAATTAAGTCACCCAACTATTTCAGCCATGATGCTCTCTGCAAGGGTTCTGTAAATACAGCCTGCCGTTCTCTTTTCGGCTATACAGACGGTCAGATGGGTATTGACTATAAAAATACAAAACATATGGTGTTGTTTGGCCGCAATATTTTTGAATCAATTGCAGTAAAAGAGGTCAATAATCTTATGTATGCTCTTGAGAACGGGGCAAAGATGACCTATATAGATCCAAGGGTGAGCATAACTGCTACAAAGGCTCACAGGTACTGGATGATAAGACCTGGAACTGATATTGCCCTGAACTATGCCCTCATGCATGTCATCATAAAAGAGCGTCTCTATGATGCTGCCTATGTTGATAAATATGTTCAAGGATTTAAAGAACTTCAGGAATTTGTAAATGATTATACCCCTGAATGGGCAGAAAAAGAGACTGGAATTCCTGCAAATGAAATAGTGGATTTTATAAGAGAAATCAGCAAAGACAAACCAAATGTGGTTTTTCATTTTGGATACAGGGGTGCCAACCATGCCAATGAGATCTACATGCGCCGCTCCATACTGATTTTAAATGTCCTTATGGGATCTGTAGAATCAAAGGGCGGGCTTTTTTTCAAGAAAGGTCCGGGAGAAGAGGGTGGCAAGGCAGCAGAAAAACTTGTTTCCCAGGATTTTCCAAAAATAGATGCTGCAAGGTTTGACAAGGCAGGAACCAAAGAATTTCCTCTGCCTGATCAAGCCCATGGAGTAGGACAGATGCTGCCCTTTGCAATATTAAATGAAGATCCATATCCAATTAAAGCTCTGTTTGCCTTCAGGTTTGATCCTCTGATGTCCATTGCAGATACCAACCTGACAAAAAAAGCTCTTGATAAGCTTGATCTTATTGTTACAATTGATATAAATCACAGTGATATTGCAGGATACTCTGATGTTATTCTGCCGGAATCAATATATCTTGAGAGAACAGACTGTATTCAACAGATGAACGGGCTTAAACCCCAGATGTTCATACGCAATAAAGTTGTGGAACCTCTTTATGACACACGGGATGGTGCCATGATTTTAAAAGAGATTGCAGAGCGTATCGGAACAGGCAAGTACTTTCCATATAACAACATGGATGAACTTGTTGACTGGCAGCTTGAAGGTACCGGGTTTACACGTAAAGATTTTGAAGACAAAGGTTTTGTTGCCTATGGTAAATCCCAGATTTTCTGGGATCGTGATACCCTGAAATTCAAAACTCCATCGGAAAAGATTGAGTTTAAATCCTCTCTGCTTGAAGATGCTGGATTTGAATCTTTCCCTGCCTATGAAAACATTGAACTGCCCCCTGAAAACAAGTTTAGGTTGGTTGTGGGCAGACCTGCCCAGCACACCCATGTCTCTACCCAGAACAACCCATATCTCAACTACATCTGTTCTGAAAATGAGTTGTGGATAAATGGTAAAAAAGCATCTGAACTTGGTATAGGAAACGGAGACATGGTCAAGGTCGCTTCAAAGGTTGGAGAGGGGACAATAAAAGCTAAAGTTACTGATCTGATCCACCCTGAATGTGTCTATATGATGCATGGATTTGGCCATACAAACAAATCTGCTGCCCGTTCCTGTGACAAAGGGGTTTCAGATGCTGTTTTACAGGAAAATGTTTATGATAAAATCGGCGGCAGTCCTGCATTCCATGATACATTTATCAGTGTGGAAGCGGTTTAAATTGTTTAATAGTTCTTTCATATGAATAGAAATTTGGATTTGAGAGGAAAACCATGAGTAAATATTTTATGTTACAGGATCAGCAAAAATGTATTGGCTGTCACTCCTGTGAAATACAGTGTAAAAGTTATAAAGGTCTGCCCAATGGACCAAACCCGTGCCAGATTGTACCAATTGGTCCTGAAATGATGAATGGTGTTCCAAGGGCATCCTATATTTTCATGCCCTGTTTTCACTGTGAAAACCCCTGGTGTGTAGCAGCATGCCCCACAGGAGCCATGAAAAGAAGAAGCAAGGATGGTATTGTTTTTGTTGATGAAGATCTTTGTGTTGGCTGCAAGACATGTATTACAGCATGCCCCTGGGGAGCTCCCCAGTGGAATCCTGAAATTGGTAAGGTTGTCAAGTGTGACTACTGCATGGATAGAATTGACCAGGGTCTGAAACCTGCATGCGTAACCACTTGTTTAACCCATTGCCTTAGTTTTGGTCCAACAGAACAAATGCCTTTAATCAAGCGGGAGAGGTATGCCAAAGCAATGGCAGCTTCTAAAGGTGCTGCCATCCATGATTAATCGAAATATTTGTCACACTCTTTAGTGAAAGGCTGATTGCCTTACGGGAGCATTATGGATCATTGCTTACAAGTTCTTGATTACCGTAGCAGTTAAGCCGCCATGGTGTTTGAGCGAGGAACGAGTGAGTTCATGGCGGTAAGCGAAGGTAATCTATAGAACTTGTTGCAATGTCCATCCAGCGGACGTAAGGCAATCAGCCTGTAACGGGTTATGAAAAAATTATGGCAAATATTCAGTTGCTCGATATATATAGATTGACATAAAGGGATTGATCTTAAAGAGAGAAAAGGGTTTATATCAGATGGATTTAAAAGCGGTCAACAAAATATTATCACAATTTCCAAAGGAAAGGGGAAATTTAATTGGTATTCTGCATGAAGTGCAGAATCACTTCAGTTACTTGCCGGAAGCTGAATTGAGGCATATCTCAAAACAACTGGATATCCCCATCACACAAATATATAGTGTTGTTAATTTCTATAACAGGTTCAGCCTGACTCCCAAAGGGAAAAATGAAATTTGTGTCTGCATGGGCACAGCCTGCCATGTCAAAGGTTCTGAAAAAGTCATGAATGAGCTTCAGGAGAAACTTGAAATCAGAAAAGGTGAGACTACAGATGATATGGAGTTTTCCCTTGAGGAAGTTCGCTGCATTGGAGCCTGTGGTCTTGCTCCTGCAGTGGTCGTCAATGAAGACACTCATGGTCAGGTAAAACCCAAGATGGTGGATAAAATATTAGGTAGTTATAAATCATAAATATAATGAGAGCTTTGAATCAGGGAGTATTGTTCAAAGCTTAAACATGGGCTTAAACTTATGAAAACTGAAAATAACGATTCCATAGTCATCAGCGTTTGTACCGGTACCGGAGGTGTGGCTTCCGGTGGATATAAAGTTATTGATGCATTTAAGGAAGAACTTGCAAAAATCAATTGTACAGCCAAAATTGGTCCAAGAACTCATAAGGTTGGATGCAGGGGGTTCTGTGCAAAAGATGTATTAGTGGATGTTGAGGTAAATGGTGAAATTGAGACCTATCAACATGTAACAGAAGAGAAGGCCAGGAAAATTGTAGCTTCCCATATTCTTGACAAGGAACCTGTAAAAAAGTGGATGGTAAAAGAAGATTACCATAACTTCAATGATAAACAGCAAAAACTGGTTCTGGCTGATTGCGGAAAGATTAATCCTGAATCCATTGATGAATATATTGCACAAAATGGATATAAAAATGTAAAAAAAGCTATGTCCATGGGACCTGAAAATATTATAGAAACCATTAAAAAGGCTGGATTGAGAGGTAGAGGAGGCGGAGGATTCCCTGCAGGTATTAAGTGGGAAAGCTGTAGAAATGCCTCTGGAAATCCTAAATACGTTTTGTGCAATGCTGATGAAGGTGATCCCGGCGCATTTATGGATCGATCCATTGTTGAAGGCCATCCTCATTTAATGATTGAGGGTATGATAATTGGAGCCATTGCCATAGGTTCAACTGAAGGCTATGTCTATATACGTGCTGAGTATCCTCTTGCAGTTGACAGACTTCGTCTTGCTCTTGATCAGGCAAGGGAACATAATTTCCTTGGGAAAAATATTTTTGGCAGTGATTTGTCTTTTGATATCAAGATAATTCTTGGTGCCGGAGCTTTTGTATGCGGTGAGTCAACAGCATTGATGACATCCATTGAAGATAATCCCGGAGAACCCCGCCCCAAATATGTCCATACTACTGACAAGGGCCTTTGGGGTAAGCCAAGTAATTTGAATAATGTTGAAACCTGGGCAAATGTTCCCATTATAATTGAAAAGGGCGCTGACTGGTATTCATCCATTGGAACTGAAAAAAGCAAGGGTACAAAAATCTTCTCTCTTGTTGGAAAAATAAATAATACAGGTCTTGTGGAAGTTCCCATGGGCATCAAATTAAGGGAAATTATTTATGATATCGGCGGAGGTATTCCTAAAAAGAAAGCATTTAAAGCAGTCCAGACCGGTGGGCCTTCAGGCGGTTGTCTGCCGGCAAGTTATCTTGATAAGCCAGTTGACTACGAAAGTCTTTATGAAGCTGGATCCATGATGGGTTCCGGGGGTATGGTTGTCCTGGATGAAGACACCTGCATGGTTGATGTATCTAAATATTTTCTGGATTTCTGTAAAGATGAAGGCTGTGGCCAGTGCACCCCCTGCAGAGAAGGTGTAGCACAGATGGTGCGTGTGCTGGAAGAAATTACTGAAGGAAAAGGAACTCTTGAACATCTTGATCTATTGGAAGAACTTGCAGCAATGATTCAGGACACTTCCCTTTGTGCCCTTGGAACAAGTGCTCCTAACCCAGTATTGTCTACTTTGCAGTATTTCAGGGAAGAATATGAAGCCCATGTAGTTGACAAGAAATGTCCTGCAGGTATATGCAAGGCTCTGACAATTTTTACCATTGATGAAGATTTGTGTACAGGATGTACTGTGTGCGCCAGGAATTGCCCGGCAGATGCCATTACAGGAGCAAAAAAAGAACCACATTTCATAAATCAGGATAAGTGTACAACATGCCGGGTCTGTTATGACAGCTGTAAATTTGGTGCAGTTAAAAAAGGATAGGAAATATTATGACCGATATTATTAATTTAACAATAAATGGTAAACAGATAAAAGCTCCTGCAGGCATGACTGTTCTTGAAGCAGCCCAGAAGGAGGAGATTTATATTCCAACCCTTTGCCACCATAAAAGCCTTGATCCTGAAGGTACATGCCGGCTTTGTATAGTAGAAGTCAGTGGATCAATTCGTGATTCAATAAGAGTTTCATGCATCCAGGAAGTTAAAGAGGGTCTTGTTGTTGAGACAGATACAAAAAGAATCAATAACAATAGAAAACTTATACTTGAACTGCTGCTCGGCCGTGCTCCGGAAGCGCAGTCACTCATAAAACTTGCTGCTAAATATGGTGTTACAAAAAGTCGCTTTTTAACAGGGGAGAGCAATGACTGCATTTTATGCGGCCGCTGTGTAAGGGTCTGCAGGGACAAGATTGGGATGCATGCATTGTGTTTTGTCAACAGAGGCCCCCAGAGAAAACTGACAACTGATTTTGAACGTCTGTCCGAGTATTGTATCGGGTGTGGAGCATGTACAAATGTGTGTCCTACAGGTGCCATCCGTATGGAAGACAAAGGGGATCAGCGTAAAATATTTACCTGGGATCAGGTAACTGCAAAGTTTACACTTGAACGCTGCACCCATTGCGGTAAACCTTTTGCTCCCAAACGATACCTTGAATTGATCAATCAAAAAGTGTATATTCCAAAAGGTCTTGAATATGTAGATTATGTTTGTCCGGATTGTTTTAGCGGCCATGACAAAGTTTCTGATAGAAGACGTGAAATGGCTTTAATGAAATCTACTGTAAAATGGTCGGTACCAAGGGGATAACCAATTCTTAATTTTGAGTTTTAAATTTTGAATTGTGGAAGTACTTAATAACTAAAAATTTAAAATTTAAAATTATAACGTATGGATAGTTTTCTTGATAGAGTTTGGGATGTAATTTATACTTTTTTAAACAAGGCAGTGGTATTTTTTGACACCCTGTTCTCTCCCCTTGAAATTTTGGGTCCTGGATTCGTAATATTTTTCCTGGCATTTTTAATAGTCTTAATAACAAGAATCATAGCCCGATTTTATGTGACCAAAAGATTTATTATTTTAAAAAAAGAGTTTGAGCACTGGCAGGAAATCCGGGAAGAGGCCATGAAGCATCCTGACAGGGAAAAAGGCAAAAGGCTGGCAAGAAATATTGATAAAGCTGAATTGAACAAGGTCTACTATGATTATTTCTTTGAAGGTCTGCTGAAAAATTTTATCACCAATGTTATTCCCATACTGTTTATGGCTACCTATGTAACAACGGTATATACACCCCAAACTCTTTTAAAACGCTTTGGGGATAAATGGGTGTTCTCTTTTTCCATTGGATCATCTTTTCAAATAAATATGAGCTCACTGTTCTGGTTTGTTATTTGTATCATATTTTTATTCATTCTTTTTGCTATATTAAAAAAGGTTTTAAAAAAACGAGATGCCGGCAAAGCAATTGTATAATATTGTATTATTTTTAAAAACTTTTCTGATTTTGGTGTTTGCATACCTGTTTTTACTCCCTGCTGAATGTTTTGCCACACAACTTCATGCAAGCTCAGAAGGAATTATTACCCATCAGGCAGGTCATCTTTTTTTTCTTTTCTCCATGGTAGCTTTGATTTTAACTATTTCAGGAAAAAATCTTGGAAGTCAAAAGGGGTGGCGTCTGATTCAATATTCAGCATTTTTTTTTGTTCTGTGGAACTTAGATGCTTTTACTGCCCATTTCTTAGATAACCAGGTCCATGCAGTAAAGATAGAAAATATTTCTCTTTGGACATTGGATATCGTGGCTTACAACGATTCACAACTTTTGGGATTTGTATATTATATTTTAAAACTTGATCATCTATTATGTGTGCCTGCCATGCTGCTTCTTTATAAAGGAATTTCAAGCCTTGTTAATGATCATAAAAAACAGATATCAGTGAACATCAAATGATTGCCTCTTCCATTCCCATTCTAACAATAGATATACTGGGATCTGTAGCCATGGTAATTATTGCTCTGCTCTGCCTTTACAAGGCAAAAATATTAAGGGGATTAGATCCTGACAATGCTGTTTTTCTTTATCTGTTATGGATAAGCAGCGGTTTCTCAATTTTTGCTGTGTCACGTTCATTTGGTCATATTTTAAAACAGTTTCTCGTGCTCAGCCATAATCCTGATATATGGCACAGCATAAGTTCCTATACCGGCAGTATTAATACAGCATCCTTTATGCTTGTCGGGCTTATAACTCTTTTTTTTAATCAGAACTGGAAGATCAATGAAAAAATTCTTTCAGGTCGTAAAAAACTTGAAGATACACACATTAAACTTGTTGATCTTAATCAGACTCTGGAAAACAAGGTCATTGAAAGAACAGAAATGCTGACAAGCAGTGAACATAAATGCCGCAGGATATTTGAGCAGTCTCTGGATACTATTATTGTTACTGACAGTGAATTTAAGATCCTTGAGACCAATCAGGCGGGTATTGAACTTACAGGGTTTAACCGTGATGAAATGACAATGGATGATCTTGCCATTGGTGATTTTTTTGCTGATTCTGCTGAGTGGGAAAAAATTCGTGATAAAATTGATGAGAGGGAATATATTTTAAACGAGGAAGCTGAATTTTCAAGACCCGACAATACATCTCTTCTTGTACTTATGACAGGTGGTATTGATTACGGGGCGTTTGGATGTGCAAAATCTTTTCATTTTATTATCAAAAATATAAATGAAAAAAGGCAGATGGAAAGACAGATTGCCCAGGCAGACAAACTTGCAGCCATAGGAGAGCTTTCAGCAGGTGTTGCACATGAAATAAATAACCCTCTCGGGATTATTCTCGGTTATACACAGTTATTGCTTAAGGAAGCCCCCGATTCCCAGGATGATTTAAAAATCATAGAAAAACATGTTAAAAATTGTAAAGTAGTTGTGTCCGATCTTCTCTCTTTTTCAAGAAAGGGATCTTCTTCCATGTCAATAATTGATGTTAATAAAGTAGTTGAAGGGGTAATTCAATTTTTATCCAATAATTCAGATTTTCGTAATATTAATTTGATATTCAATCCATATACAAAAGCGCATCTTAATATCCTTGGCAATGAACAGGAAATTGCCCAGGTTATGATTAATCTTTTGATAAATGCAAGCCACGCTGTGGATGGAAAAGGCAATATCGAGATCTCTACACAAAACTTAGATTCAGACACTATTAAAATTTTGGTTAAAGATGATGGTAAAGGCATTGAACAAAAGAATCTGTCTAAAATTTTTGATCCGTTTTTTACAACAAAACCTGTCGGCCAGGGAACAGGGCTTGGACTTTCTGTGGGATATGGTATTATTAAAAGGCATCAGGGTGATATTAGAGTGGAAAGTAAAATGGGACAAGGATCTATTTTTAAAATTACCCTTCCCAGGGAGAAAGGATAATTTTTATGAAAGCCAATATACTTGCAGTTGATGATGAAAAAGATATGACAAGGCTTTTGCAGAGAACTCTGGAGCCTGAAATTAATTGCAGTGTCTCTGCTGCCTTTTCAGCAAAAATGGCAATATCCATTCTTGAGCAGGAAGAGTTTGATCTTGTGATTTGCGATATAAGAATGCCGGGTATGGATGGTTTTGAACTGCTTGAATATATGAAGTCCCATTATCCTGATTTGACCGTAGTGATGCTGACCGCATTTGGGAATATTGAATCTGCTGTAAAGGCAATTAAAAAAGGAGCCTATGATTTTATTCCCAAGCCTTTTGAACAAAATGAGATTATTTTTAAAATTCAAAAAGCCCTTGAAAGAAGCCTGCTGTTAAAAGAAAACAGGCGGCTTTTAAAGGAAAACAAATCTGGTTCCTTTGATTTGATTGGTAAAAGTGAACCCATGCAAAAAGTCTTTGATCAAATCAAAATGGTAGCCTCAAGTGATATTACTGTATTAATTACAGGAGAATCAGGTACTGGCAAAGATCTTACAGCAAGATCAATACACGCTTTGAGCCCGAGAAAAAACAGATCTTTTATCCCTGTTAATTGTCCGACTATTCCTGAACATATATTGGAAAGTGAATTGTTTGGATATAAAAAGGGAGCTTTTACCAATGCCTCCCGCGATAAAATCGGATTGTTCCAGGAAGCTGACAAAGGGACAATTTTTCTTGATGAAATCGGGGATATTGGCTCTTCCATCCAGACCAAATTGCTTAGGGTTTTACAGGAAAAGGAGATCAAACCCCTTGGCGATACAAAGGTTAAAAAAGTTGATGTGCGAATTATTGCATCTACCAATTCAGATCTTGAGCAAAAGATTGCAGATAAGGAATTCAGGCAGGATTTTTTTTACAGGCTCAATGTACTTCCCATTGAACTGCCTTCTTTGAGAGACAGAATTACAGATATACCTATTCTTGCCGAACATCTTGTTTTAAAACATTGCAGAAAACTTTATAAAGAGCCAAAAATAATTTCTGAAGAAGTTATGGATTTTCTGATGAAGCAATCATGGCCCGGGAATGTCAGGGAACTTGAGAATGTCATAGTGCAGGGAATTTTATATTCAAAAGAAAAAACAATCTCTCTGTCTGATATTCCATTAAAAGATACAAAAATAGAAAAAACTAATTCTCAGGGTCTGTATAACGAGAACTTTGCTTCACTGCCATACAAAGCAGCAAAAGAGAAACTTCTCCATGAATTTAACCATAACTATATTGGTGCTAAACTCAGTATTGCCAGTGGAAATATTACCCAGGCTGCCAGACAATGCAATATGGACCGCCAGGCACTGCAGCAGATCATGAAACGTTTTGCCATTGACCCTGAACCGTTTCGACAGTAATTAACAACCTATCTGATTTAGTCTCAGTTTCTGCCCTTTAAGGTACTTGGCAGTTACCTACCAGTCAATGGGAAAATAATCCTTTAAAAATTTGCCGCACCAGTGTTTTCCTGTGAGGATGCCATGGAAAAAAGGGTCACAAATCCTGGCTGCTCCATCCACAATATCGAGGGGCGGCTGGAAATCGTGACACTCCTGTTTGCGTTTTGCAAGAATTGCCGGATCTTCATCTGTTACCCACCCTGTATCAACGCTGTTCATGAAAATACCGTATTTGGCAAGGTCACTGGCTGCTGTATGGGTTAACATGTTCAAGGAGGCTTTGGCCATATTGGTATGGGGGTGTCGGCTGCCTTTTTTAAAACGCAGGAATTTACCTTCCATGGCTGAAACATTTACAATATGTTTTTGTCCTGTCTGATTCTCTTTCATTAGTTCTGTCAAGCGGTTACACAAGACAAAAGGAGCCACAGAGTTGACAAGTTGAATTTCCAGCATCTCCGATGTCTGGATTTCACCAAGTCGCAG
>JBDLIV010000003.1:0-21449 GCA_039714675.1 Thermodesulfobacteriota bacterium | reverse complement strand
TTACAATTCCGTCTGAAAGTTTTGCCCATTCATGATCTTTTGAGTATTTTAAATCTTCAGGCAGGTTAAGATCGTTAATCTCTTTCATGATAATCTCCTTACAATAAAATTAGTTGATAAAATTAGCCAGTTTTTTTCTTGCTGTTCTGTCAGGCCTTATATCTTTTACAATGGTAACCTTTATGGATCTTTTTCCCTCTTTAAGAGTTAATCTTGTATCGCTTGCTTTTTTTATGCTGCTTTCATCAAGCTCTTTGGAAACCATGACAAAACCGCAGCTTAAACCTTTTATTTTAAAATCTTCAGGAATATTTTGTGAATTTATACTTATAATATCACCATTTTTCCAGCTTATACCCATGTCTGTGACGCAGGTAAGCACTTTGCCTATAATCTTGTCAGTTTTATCTATAACTTGAGTATCTTTTCCAGGCAATATTTTTCTTAATGAGTCTCCCACAAAGGGATAGATAAATGAATCACAATTGTTGGGCAAAAGTGCATGGCTCCCAAGGAAATCCTTAGTAAAAGATGTTTTATCCTTATTAAAGGCAAGTGCAAATTCCCAGGGATGGTTTATAAATTTCCACTTGCCGATATCCTGGTGGGAGAGGGGAAGGCAGGCACCGGCTCTAAGAGAGTCTCTTGCACCAAGGCCACAGGCAGTGATACCAAAATCCTTACCTGCAGTTAAGATATCTTCCCACAGTTTTACAATTGAATTGGGATTTATAAATATTTCAAAGCCAAATTCACCTGTATATCCTGACCTTGATAATAATATGGGGGTGTTATCCAATAATTGTACCAAAGAGTCACCAAAGATGGATTCATTAAAATTACCTTTAAATGAAAAATATGGCATTTTATTAAAAATCATATCAGGATTTTTTATAAGGCTTGAAAGAATTCTGGCAGAGTTAATACCCTGAATATCCAATTTAGCAAATTTTCCTGAAAGATCTTCAATCTCTACATCCAGGTTTTTTTGATTTTCCAAAAGATGCCTTGCAATGGTTTCCCCCATACCGGCATTTACACATATCATAAAAAAACTTTCACTGAATTTATAAATAATGGCATCATCTATACAGTAACCGTTAATATCGAGAAAAGCACCATATATACACCGACCTGTCACAAGTGATTCAAGATCTCTTGTAAAACAGTAGTTTAATAATTCAAAAGAGTCTTTTCCTTTAACATTGATACATACCATATGACTTGTATCAAAGATGCCAGCTGATTTTAAAACACCAAGGTGTTCGTTTTTAACTCCGGTTTCATACCATAGAGGCATATTAAAACCACCAAAATCAGCCATATTGGCATTTGCTTCCTTATGCCATTTATATAAAGGTGTGGTTTTCAAACTATTGGTCATAATTCTTCCTTAAGATTCTTTAAAAAATATAGGGAACCTTTAAATTATAAGATTTATATACAACAAATGTTTCCACAGATCCGATGCCGTCAATATTAGAGATTTCCTGGGTATAAAATTCAAGAAGACCAAAACCTTTTTTAAAAAGAACCAGAATCATGAGGTCATACCTGCCGGTAACTACATTTACTGAAATAACTCCCTTAAGTTTGCTTATCTCTTCACCTTTTTCAACAAGGTTCATCTCAGTTAGTTTTATGCCAATTATAACAACACGATGGTCGGGTAGGGTGGCAGGATCAACAAGGCCGCAGATTTCAAGAACACCCTCCTTTTGGAGATTGTTTACCCTGGTTCGGACTGTATTCTCTGTTATGGCAAGTTTGTCTGCAATTTTTTTAAAGGATTTCTTACCATTTTTTAACTCTCTGATAATATCTATGTTAGTTTTGTCTATTTTCATGATTTCCTCGTTTTTTACAATCAAAACTTATGGAAAAATAAATTTATTTATTTATTATTGAAAAATACCTTGCAATTATGGCATTGTCAATATAAAATTTAAAAAAAATGGAGGTTTATCAAATGTCAGTAAAAGTTATTGTTATTGGCGGGGGACCTGGAGGTTATGTCGCAGCTTTAAGGGCAGCAGCTTTGGGAGGAAAGGTTACACTTATTGAAAAAGAAAATCTTGGAGGAACCTGTCTTAATCACGGATGCATTCCATCAAAAATAATGAAAAACTCAGCTGATATTTTTCTTAAATTCTTAAAGGCTGAAAATTTTGGAATCACTGTTCAAGGAGAGGTTGCTCCTGATATCCTTCAATTGATAGAAAAAAAGGATAAAATCCTTGATACCCAGAGACAAGGCATTGCTTCATTGTTACAGAAAGCAGGAGTTATAGTAGAAAAGGGCAGGGCAAAGATAAAATCTTCAAAGGATAAAGCTCACGGTCTTATTGAAGTTAAATACAGTGATGGCGATAAAAAAGAGTTTGAATATAATAAACTTATCATTGCCACAGGTACAAAACCTTTGAATGTAAAAGATTTTTCCTTTGATCATCATAATATTTTATCTTCTGATGATCTTCTTGAAATAAAGCAAATTCCCAAATCAATTCTCATCGTAGGCGGCGGTGTGATTGGTTGTGAATTTGCATTTATATTCTCAGCCCTTGGTTCAAGTGTCACCATTGTGGAAGGCATGTCAAGATTGCTGCCTTTACCATCAGTGGATGAAGAGATTTCTAAATTACTGCTAAGAGAAATGAAAAAAAGAAAAATTAAAGTCTTTTGCGATACCATTGTAAAATCAACAACCATGCAAAATGGTGAAATTTCTATCTTTCTAGATTCTTCACCTTTTACAGATAATCCAAAACCAAAAAAATTGAAAATTGAATCAGTTAAAGCTCAAAAAATGGCTGTGTGTATTGGAAGAAAAGCTTTGTCATCTGATCTTGGGCTGGAAAATATCAATATTAAAACTGACTCTGCAGGTTGGATTCAAGCCGATGATAAATTGGAAACCAATGTTAAAGATGTTTATGCCATAGGTGATATTTTAGGTCCTCAAAAAATTATGCTTGCACATGTGGCCTCCCATGAAGGGGTGGTTGCTGCCCAGAATGCAATGGGGCAAACAAGCACAATGAATTATGATGTTGTTCCAGGTGCTGTTTTTACCATGCCGGAAATCGGTACAGTGGGTCTAAGTGAAATCCAGGCAAAGATAGAAGGCTTTGATATTGAGAGTTTTTCCATCAATTTTAGAACTCTTGGTAAAGCACAGGCAATTGATGAAATTGCAGGAATGGCAAAGATGATTATTGAAAAAAATAGCAGGAAAATCCTTGGGGTTCATATTATAGGTGCCCATGCAACAGATCTCATTGCAGAAGCTGCCCTTGCAATACAAAAAGGCATGAAAGCCAACGATATTGCACATACAATTCATGCCCATCCAACTTTGGCAGAGATTTTTTCAGAACTATCCATGAAAGCATGTGGCACTCCCATTCATGGATAACAGTCAATTAAGGAATCTTGTAAAAATAACTTTACACTCTTCTCTCTACCGCGTAGTGAAAATACGCCAGGCAAAAAAAAATGGATACATCAATAATTTTATGATGTATCCATTTTAAATTGGTCTCTTTCAACTGAAAGATATTTTATCCTGCTCAGGAGAAGCCTGCGTTTGGCGCTCCTGCAGCACATTTGCCAAGGCTTGAGCCCCCCATAAAACTTGCGGCGCTCATTTTTTTTACAACTTCCCTGGATTTGCACTCGGGACAGGCAATATCTGTGTCATCGCCTGCAAAAACAAGTTTTTCAAACTCTTTTTTACATTTATTGCATTTATATTCATAAATCGGCATGGGAATACTCCTTTATGGCTTTGTGTTATCAAGCAACACTTGTTTTTTTTGTAACTTCACTTGTGTTGCATTCAGGACAAGAAACATCTGAGGCATTATCATCAGAAGCATGTTTTTCAAACTCTGTATCACATTTACAACATTTATATTCAAAAATTGATATGGGAAGATTGCTTTTCTCTTTAGCCTCATCAATCATTGAACGAATTTTCACAAATGTTTGGGAAACATTTTCAGGAAATTTAGTATCTCCTGGAACAAGTTCTTCTATATCAGCAATGCTGTAGCTTAAATATCGAATCTGGGTTTTTCCATCCTTGGAGAAAACCATAACAAATTTTGGCATTAGAATGGAGCGTTCAGGGTTCATAGTCAGGCTTTTGTCAGCCTTGGTAGGTTTGCAGATCTGAATCATGTGAAGGTCAAAATTATCTGGCACCATACCACCATGTTCACGGAATGTTTTTTTCATATCCATTGAATTGTGATTATTGATAACAAAGCCGTATTTTTTCACTGTATCTGCAAAATCAGATACAAATTGTTTTACACTGTTATCTGTGTCGGTAATATATAAATCATTTTTACGGTTCATACTGTTCTCCTTTAATTATAGAATATTAATTATATGGTTTTTAAATGTTATATTATGTATTGTCTCACAATTTGTTAAATAGTGTCTCACTGTTATGTTATATATTGTCTCACTGTTTGTTACAGATAAGTGGAACGCTTTTTTTTAGAAGTCTTAATATAAAAGCAACTAATGGACCAAAATGCTATAAAAAATTTTGTATTTTTATAACCTCTTGAAAATTCAGTTGTTTTTAATATATTTTTTTTTATAAATCAAAACAACCGGAAATCATAACGTTACCATAGCGTTACCAGAAAGCGGGGTAACGTTAAGCAAAAATTAATTGATTTACCTTTAATTAATAATTAAGAAATTTTATGAAATAATATTTATGAATAAAAACAAATACTTAAAATAAAAATTAAAAAAACATATGATATTATATTTTTTTGGCATTAAGAATGCATTAGGAAACAGACATAGTTATTCAGATAAAGTAAAGGCATTTACTTACCTCCAAAATCTGATTAACCACCTCACCGTTATCCGGGGCAGCATAAATACCGCCAGTAGCTGCCCCGGATCTTTTCCTTGCTAAATCAGTTAAAATGTATAGTCTTAATAATGTTAATCTAAAAAAAGGAGATATGCATGCCATTATTTGAATATCAATGCAATGAATGTGGAAAATCAAGTGAAATATTGATCTTAAATAAAAAAGATCTGCCAAAATGTAATTTCTGTGGCAGCGCTAATATGAAAAAACTTTTATCTGCCCACTCTTCAATGTCCGGCCCTGCAAATTTCAACATGCCTGGTTCCGGTGATACTGCATGCTGCGGATCATCACCGGGGCAGGCCTCTAACTGCGCCGGTCCTGGAAGCTGCTGCGGACGCAATTAAAACATTGGGTTTACTTGATAAAAAAGAACAACTCAAAAAAGGTCAGACAATTGCTTTATTCTCCACTTTGTTGATCCTTTTTCTATCTTTGCTGAAAGCTGTTGTCGGTTATGTATTTGATTCCCCCCTTTTGGTGGCAGATGCCTGGCACAGCGGTGTGGATATTTTAATTAATCTGACTTCTCTTACCGGATTGTGGCTGGCATCCAGAAAAAAATCCTCAAAATTCCCCTATGGGCTGTACAGAGCAGAAACACTTGCATGCCTCCTTATTGGATTTTTAATTATTTTTATCGGTTTTGACATGATCAAAGATGGCTGGCAAAAATTATTTGTGCTTGAGTCCCAGGATAAATTTCCGATTTTTCCCATTGGAGCAGCTGTTATCTCCTGTGCAGTGGCGTGCATACTTGCTGTTAAACAAAAAGCCATAGGCAAGGCTATTGGCTCCCAGGCACTTCAGGCAACTGCCAAGGAATCCTTTTTTGATATTTTCACATCCTTTTTTGTAATGGTTGGGATTCTGCTTGTTTATTTGGGAATCCCCTATATAGAGGGTGGGATTATCATGTTAATAGCTATCTTGATTTTAAAGCTTGGTCTTGAAACTGTCTGGAAATCAGTCATGATTCTCATGGATGCCAATATGGACATTGATCTGATTGTTAAAATCAAAAAAAGCCTTGAAGAGGTACAGGGCGTTAAAGGGGTTGATGATCTTAAGATAAGACAATCAGGACCATTTAAAATGGTAGACTGTATTATCAAAACTAAACCGACATTAACTTTATATAAATCACATGAAGTAGCTGATGTCGCTGAAAACCAGCTTTTAAATCAATATCAAAATATTGAATCTGTTTTTATCCATGTTGAACCTCAAAAAGAGAACATTAAAACAGCAGCAATTCCTGTGCAGGATAAAAATGGTCTTGATTCGAAACTGCATCCATTCTTTGGCAGGGCGCCATATTTTATTATTGTAAAGCTGATTGACGGACAGGTATCCTTTGACAGATATCTTTCCAATGAGTTTCTTGATAAAAAGGGGCATATTGGATTAAATATTGTAAAGTTAATGATTTCTCATAAAATTAATCTGCTGTTTATTTCAAGTATTGGTGAAATCTCATTTCATATGCTCAAGAACAGTTTTGTTGATATATTTAAGGTTGACAAAGAAATCACCATAAAAGAGATTATTGATCTTTATTTAAAAAATAAGCTTGAAGCAATCGTTGAGCCTAATATTGCAAAGCAAAATTTTTAAACATTGACAATATCCTGTGAAATGAATATTTTGGCTTTTTTTAATATATGAGGGAGTAACTATGAGTGAATTAATAAAGATCGAAACTGACCAGTCAGTGGCGCAGGTCATAGAAAAAATACAGAACAGAGCTTCTGATTTTGATTTTATAATTCGGAATATTTTTAATATGGCAGATGAGTTTAAAAATCATGGTGTTGAAGTACAAAATGATTTTGAATACTATTCAATAATGCTTTGTAACCCTCAAAAAGCATATGAAAGTATTACAAAAAAACCCCTGCGGGGAGCGGCTCTGCTTCCACCAAAACAGGTTGTAGTTTTTAAGGAAAATGAAAAAACTGTCATATCCTATGTTGCAGTGGAAGAAAATGATATTAAAGCTATCATGCCTGAGGATGAGATGTTTCAAAAGGGGCTTGCCAACTCCTGCTCCAAAATCAAGGAACTTATTCAATTAGCTGGTAGGGTTGAAGTTAATGCCCCGGTTTTTGAGACAGAAGAGTCACTGGAGTATGCATAAGGATTTTGTTGGTCTTATTGTTTATTGATTATTCAAAGCTGCAACAGTGGTGTGTATATTTGCTGTTAAACAAAAAACCAATTGTCAATGATTGTGTCAAATTCTTCTGTTTTTCTTGACTCAAAATGTTTTTTATTCTAACTTTTAAAACATGTTTGCATATGGTCCCATTCCGTCAAGAAGACTTGGAAACTCCATAGGAGTGAGTCCTATACCGTCGAAAACCTGCTCTTATGCTTGTGTCTATTGTCAACTTGGAAGGACAGATCATCTCCAGATAAAACGGGAAAGTTTTTTCCCAAAACAAAATATATTCCAGGATATCAAAAAAGCAGTCAAAGGGAATTCAGCAGATTATCTTACTTTTGTTGGTGATGGTGAACCCACACTTTGTAAGGATATCGGCTGGTTAATTAATCAATGTAAAGAAAATTTTGATATTCCAGTTGCTGTAATCACTAATGGATCTCTGCTTTTTCAAACTAAAGTGAGGCATGATTTACAAAATGCTGATGTTGTAATGCCGACAATAGACGCTGGAACTGAAGATATTTTCAGAAAAATAAATCGACCCCGGAAAAACATCTGTTTTGATGAAATGATTCAGGGTATTATTGATTTTGCTGAAGAGTTTACAGGAGAAATATGGGCAGAAGTCATGCTGGTAGACGCTTTGAATGATTCTGAAGAGGCACTGAAAAATATAAAACTGCAGTTAGATAAAATTAATCCAGATAAAATTTATATTACTACTCCAGTGCGGCCTCCGGCTGAAAAATGGGTAACACCTCCAAAACCTGAAAAAATTTTATATGCCCAAACAATATTAAATAATACATTTAATATTATTGACAGAGAAGATGGCAATTTTGGAACATCCAATTTTAAAAATGCTTTTGAAGCATTATATGAAATTTCTTCACGCCATCCATTACGAGAAGAGCAGGCACTTGAAATAGAAAATCAATTTTTCCAACAAGGAATTTTGGAAGAGATGTTAAACAGTGGTAAATTAATAAAATATAATTATCAAGGTATTGTTTACATTTTGCCGAAAAAAAGGAAAAAATAATATGGACAGAATCAAGGTGGCTTTTGCTACTGATAATGGAAAAACTTTTATTAACCGGCATTTTGGTGATGCTGACTTTTATGATATTTATGAAATCAATGAAAACAATGCTGATTTTTTAAAAAGAATTACCAATACTATTGAAGAAGTAAAAAATGTTCACGCTGACCCTGAAAAAGCAAAAGGAATAGCAGGGTTGCTTAAAAAAGAGGGTGTTCAAGTGGTAGTATCAAAAAAATTTGGACCCAATATTAAACGTATCAAGAAAAAATTTGTCTGTATTATAATGGCTGATGATACTATTAATACAAGTTTGAAGAGTTTATGTGAAAATATACGTCTGATTTTTAATGAATGGGCAAAAAGTGAGAAGAGAAAACACCTAGTTCTATGAAAATAAAATAAGACCAGAGTACTTTAGTGCACCTAATTATGTTCAAGGCAGCAAGGGAAACATAGATGTTATTACCCTTGCTGCTTAAAAAATATAAATTAAATTTATTCTATCAAGCCTTTTATTTTAGCAATAGCAATTTCCGCAGCCCTAATGCACAGATGCTTGGTTGGAGCAGTAGTAAGCAAAGGATGAGTGCCAATCTGTAAAGAAATAAGATCATATACTGCAAGCTCTTTTTGAATTGCCAGACCTATTGTATTAATTAGTTCACCTGCAGATTTACCGCCCCATACTTCACCTCCCAGTATAGAACCGTCAAAAGGAGAAACATACAATTTCACAGTTAAAGGTGAAGCATCTTCTATAGTCTCAGGATGTCTGTTAAAATCACTGAATTCAGCAGAAATTAAATCAATATTTTTAGTTGCGGCATCGTTTTCGTTTAATCCGGCAGAAGCCATTGTAAATCCATTAATTACAGTTGAGACAATACCTATTGTTCCAATAAAATGGTTTCTTATTTCAACGCCGAACATACTGTAGCCTAAAAGTCGTGCTTCAGCAGTTGCAGTAGATGCAAGCATAATATTATCCATTCTTCCGGTTAAATAACCAATAGTCTGGGAGCAGTCTCCTACTGCAAAAATGTCATCCCGGGAGGTTCTACCATAGTTATCAACAATAATAGCGCCCATTGCATTGTTTTCCAGCCCTGCTTTTTCTGCCAATTCACTGTTTGGCTTATATCCAATAGCAAAAATAACTGCGTCAGCTTCAACAATAGTTTCGTCTTGAAACTGCACGCTGATAACAACACCATCTTTTCCTAATACTTTATCTACAAAAGTCGATGTGTAAACATTGAGATTGGTTTTTCTGAGCTGCTCTGTTCCCATTTTGCTTAATTCATTGGAAAAAGCCTTTGAAAAGCAGAACTCTTCACTTTCAATAATAGTAACTTTTTTGTCAGAATGCTTTGCCAATTGCTCAGCCACCTCAGCTCCAATAAATCCGCCGCCAACCACTACGATGTTTTTTTTATTTTTTAGTTTGTTAAATAATTTAGTGATGTAATTGTAACTTTTTTTTATATAAAAGACATTTTTAAGGTCATGGCCGGGGATAAAACTTGCAACCACAGGGTCTGATCCGGTGGCAAAGACTAATTTGTCAAATGAAAATTCATTTCCAGATTTTACTTTAATTTTTTTGTTATCAATATTAACATTTACAACAGCATCAGCAATGGCGACTCCTCCTGCATCAACAAATGGTTTTGGACCCGTTGCATTTTTATCAACTGAGTTGAGATCATAAAAAATATAAGGGATACCGCATGGCACAAGACCTTTTTCCTCTTCACCAATTAGCAGCATTGATTTATCAGGAAATTGGTTTTTTGCTGTTACACCTGTGACTATCCCTGCAGGACCTGCTCCAATAATTATTACATCATATTTTTTCATTGTAATACTCCTGTTTTGTAGATTTAAGTTTCAAAGTTTTTCCATTTTAAAAATATTCATTTTTTTGTATAAAACTTAATTATTCACTTTATCAAAATTATAATAGCATTATTCATACCAGTAGGTATGTGAATGGAATGTATCTTTATTAAGTCAATAATAATCATAGGTTATGATAAAATATTAGTAAAAAAAAATTTTTTATAGAAATAATTTTATAGAAATTTTTCGAATATAATATTCTAAAAATTTCTATAACCCTATGTGTCAGGATAGTTGTCCCATAGCCTAAAAAATGTTCTGGGGGTAGGCAAATAGTTTACAGTCAGTTAGCTAAAAAAGTGGATAATTATTTTTTCTCGTTAATATCTTTTTTTATATGACACTCACTGCAGGATGTAGGTGGTGCAGTTTTTTTAAATCCTCGTGGATCACCTGCTTCTCTATTAAATTCTTTATGACACTCTATACAACTTGCATGATAAGCATTTCTAAGCAGTATGATACTTTTTCTATTTTTTGTTGATGATGTAAGTTCTATATGGCATTCTGCGCACGGTTGAACCTCATCACCCATTTCAAGATCTACATGATGGCACTGCTCACAGGAAAACTCAAAATCCATGACATGTAAAGCATGGGGAAATTCAACATAATTACGTTTGGACAGCTTAAAATACCTCTCTGGATATTTATTATAATCCATTGTTATTTCACCATAAAATTTAGTCCCGGCATAAAGACCATTGGCAAGAAAAAGTACAGAAATCCCGGCAGCCAAAAGCAGAGTCAATAAATTTTTATTCATAACCAATTTTACTCCTATAATAATTTAATGTTTATTCTATGTTTTATTTTGACAGCCTACACCATACTGTCACTCTTTTTCATTCATAAGATTTAGAATCTTTAAACCCTGAACTAACGAATAGTTAATATTAAAAACTCAACTTTCAGGTTTAGGTTTTTGTGTACAAGCTGATAATACCGACAGTTGAGTAAGATATTTATTACAAAAATTTTGAAAGAACTTTTTCAATGGTTTCTGTTGTAAATGGTTTTTCAATCAAATCATCAATTCCAGCTTTTTTTGCATCAGATGAAACTTTTTTATCCATATATGCAGTGATTAAGATCTTAATTAAACCCTGATTTGAATCCCGGACATATTCGAACAGTTTGATACCGCTAATCCCAGGCAATCTGAAATCAGCAATGATAATGTCAAAATGCTGTTTTTTGATTATTTTCAAAGCCTCTTCGGCAGTTTCAGCCGTTACAAGAGTACAACCCTCATTCTCAAAAAAAATACGCATGGAATCTCTAATCCACTCATCATCATCAACAAGCATTAATTCCATTTTCTTTAATTTTTCAAAAATATTCATTTTATTTAATATCAGTCAAAAACCATTTTATTTTCCATTATCTCATATGACTTAAAGTGCTTAAGAAAAAATCAATTATAGCAAGTTAGAAATCACTCTCTCTTTTTCACATGGCACTGGCCACACATCTGGGGGATGTTTTTGTTCTCATGCTTTTCGATCTCTTCTGCATGACACTGCTTGCATAGAGTATGAAAAGCTTCCATCAGAGGGATTGGATTGTCCCCAGCATTTTTTGTATGGCAGTCTGAGCAGAATCCTCCGTTTCCCCCGATATTTTTGCCGGATTCATCATAGTCATGATGGCAAGCCATACAATCCATACAATCCAAACACTCATCATGAACCATATGGGAGAATTCTACCAGTGGTCTGGTGTGTTTATTGAAGTCATCACTGTATATGTATAGTTCAATAGATTCGTATTGGGAGAATGTAGGATGAATTATTATGAAAAATGCAGATATCATTATCAGGCTATAATAAAATATTTTCATTGATTTTTTCCTTAAATAGTTGTTGGTCCAAATATTTTGATTATTCTCCAATGGTATCTTTGACAATTTTTAATAGAACATCCCTGTCAAACGGCTTTGTCAAACTTGCTACTGCTTTATGAATAGCATACTGATTGCCTGAGAGGCCGCTGATAACAATGACCGGAATATTTTTAAATAGTTTTTCCTTGGAAAGTTTTCGATAAAAACGGGGTCCCCACTCTTCAGGCATCTCAAGATCAAGGGTAATCAAATCTGGATTCTCTTTTTTGACTATGTTTATACCCTGAGAACCATCTCTGGCCACGCATGTTTTATAACCACTGTTTTTAAAAATATTTTCCAGATATTTTACAATTACAGGATCGTCATCAACGATCATAATTTTTTTTGTCATAACTTAAAATCTCCTTTTTAAGAAAGGTTTTTGCCAATAGATAGAGACACTGATTATCTATTTTTTTTGCCTGGCTGGATGGTTGACACTAATGACCGGTGCATTGGAACGTAAAACAACCTGCTCCACATTACTGCCAAATACTGATTCTTCCGGCGGGGCCATTTTTTTTGTGTGATGTGCCATCACTATAAGGTCGGCAAAACTCTCCCTTGCATATTTAACAATCTCGACATAGGGAATACCCTCCCATACATCAATTTCATAATCATTGTATCCCTCCATCTTACTTATATATCTTTTTCTGATCATCCCCCTGACTTCCCTTATTCTATCTTCAATCACTTCCTGGTTTTTTGTAAATTCAAATGGCCCCGAGCTAATATCAATGGCATGGAAAATGTGCAGGGAAGCATTAAACATTTTTGTTAAATTAAATGCAAATTCAAAAGCCTGGCTCGATCCTTTTGAAAAATCAGTACCAAAAATAATATTGGAAATTCCTCCCCAGAATGATGCGGCTGCACGACCGATTATCAGTACCGGGCATCTGGCAGACCTGGCCACATTCTGCAGGGTACTGCCTATTAAGTGCCTGTTTACAGAGCCTGTATTTTCTTCTGTTGATGTCCTGGCACCCATTACGATGAGGTCAATCTCTTTTTTACGTGCCACTCTTAATATTTCAGTGTGTGGTATTCCATCAGTAAGAACTATATCATGCGGGGAGTTGTAGTCATGAATCTGCTGCTGATATCTCCTTTCCAATTTATTTTTAATCTTTACAAGCTGGTCATCATGAAGATCGATCTCATCACCGGTTCTAAGGTCTGTGATAACCTGACTGAAACTCCTTGAAGGAATTCCAAAAACATTAATTATGAAGAGTTCTGTATTATATCGTTTGGCCATATCAAAGGCGACTCTGGCCGCAGCATCACATGAAGGTGTGCCTGTTGTTGCAAATAGTATTTTTTTAAACATGAGTTCCCACCTATTTTTTATTCTTCTTCATTTTCTTCTTTTTGGGGTTTCATATGTTCCGGCACTATAACCATATCAAGAAGAAGCGGTTTTAAAAATGACCACCTAATACCAATTTTATATACTTCCTCAAGATCCCGGATGGCATCCCAGCAGTTATGACATGGCGTAATAACAAGTTTTGCACCAGTTGCGAGAATTTGATCCCTTTTTACTTTTTGGCCGGTATTCCGCTCTTTGCGATATTTACCAATACCGTTCAGTCCACCACCACCGCCGCAGCAGAAATTATGTTCGCCATTGGGTGTCATCTCCCTGAAATCTTCAGCAATATAGCTCATTATTTCTCTGCCGTATTGGGAAAGTCCTCCATTACGGATATAGTTGCAGGAATCATGATAAGTAACCGGCTCTTTTATTTTTTTTGCAGGATCAATTTTTAATTTGCCGCTCCTTAACGCCTTGGCAACCCACTCCACATAATGCAGTGTTTCGACAGGTGTTTTTCCTGATTTCAACCCGGCCCAATATGGACCTTCAATAACAGTTGCCCGGTATGCATGGCCGCATTCTGTAACAACCATCTGTTTGGGTTTCAAACGATCCATGGCATCATATACTGATTTAACCTGTAATTTCGCCCCCTCCCAGTCACCGGCAAACATTGCCAGACTGGTCTCCTCCCATCCTTCACTCGGGACAGTCCAGTTTTCACCGGCAATGCTGAAAAGTACGGCTGCTTCAGCGATATCGTCCGGGTAGTGTTTGGCTTCCCTTGCATTGACAGTGTACATTATATCGGCATTTTTCTTATCAACGGGAATTTTGAGTCTAGGCCATTCATCTTCGTACTCTTCAATCATCCACTCGCAGGTATCAACCCAGTCTTCAACTGTAACATCCATCTGTGCTCTGAATATGCGGTGCATGCCTGAACCAATTTTCATCTCCCATGGAACAAATCCCTGGGAAAACAGAAGCCCTCTCAAGTAACTCATTAAAACACCCATATCAATTCCAAATGGACAGTAGAGACTGCAGCGGTTACAGCATGTGCATTTTCCCCATGCCACATCCATTGCATACCTCATAAAGGCGTTGTCCACATCTCCTTTCTGTTTGACAATTTTACCCAGGGTTGACTGAATTTTATAAGACGGCACCTGTTCTGGATCTTTATCATTGGAAAGATAAAAAGCGCAGGCATCGGCACACATGCCGCAATGGGCACAGATTTCAAGCCATGTGCGGATTCGCGAACGGCATGTGTCATTCACAAGTTTTTTTAATGCAGCTGTGTCAACTTTAAGCCGTTTCATTTCATCGTAATATTGCTGCCCCCTTTTATCCCTTAAAAGGGCATCAAGGGCATCCTTGTCATTTACAGGGTTTGGTGTGCAAAATATGTTTTCATTCATTTTTCAATACTCTTGTAAAATTTTTAGTTGAAAGATAATTACCATGTCATTCCTTTTTGATGTTTCATGCCGCCCCGTTTGATTCCATAGTCCATTCCCAATTGAGCCCTGGAAAAAAAGAAAAGAAAACTGTGAGAAAGTTTTGTAAAGGGGATAACAATCAGTAAAAGTTCTCCTGAAATAATATGGGTAAGCATCCAGAACGTGTAATTCCCAAATTGATGAAAGGCCAGAAAACCTGTCAAAAAAGGGGCAATAGAGACAAGTAAAATAAAATAGTCGGATGGTTTTGTCAAAATTTTCACATGGGGTAATTTGATGCGTCTGATAATCAGTAAACAAGCTGTGACCAGTACAGCAATGGTGAGATAATCTGAAACAACATTGGGGATGGTAATGATACTGAATCCCCACCTCTCCTGAAGTATCATATTATGCGCATTGAGGAAAATCGTGGAGGTCAACAGACTGACATGAAAAACAAAAAACAGTGTCGTCATCAAGGGCTGGGTGCGCCAGCCCCTTGTTGAAAAGGGAAGGAGCCAGGAAAAAATAGATCTGACAGCTTCTTTGACGCCAAATGAGGTGTTGACACGGTAAGTGACCCTGTCAATATTTGAATCAAGACCTTTAATGTAAAGAAAGGAACGAATCAATATTCCCATAAAAAATATAAGAAAAGAAAACCATGCCATCGGTCCGGTTAGAAAATTATACATTTTGCTCTCCTGAGCACAATAAAAGAGTTATAATTTAAATTAAGTGATTAAAATATTTTTTTAATTGAAATATTAACCGATCTCTTTTTTTACTGTCTCCATAAGTTTGTCCGGATCAAATGGTTTCCTGAAAAATTTCACTATTTTTCGTATTGAATGATCTGCACTGCTAAGACCACTTATTACTATTACCGGTATCTCTTTGCATGATTTATTTTTAGTAAGTTTGCGGAAAAACCTTGGTCCCCACTCCTTTGGCATCTCTATATCCAGGGTGATTAAATCAGGGATAACATCTTCTACAATAGTGTCAGCTTCCAGGCCATCATACGCAAGGATGGTGTCATATCCGTTGTCATTAAACAGCTTTTCAAGATATTTAACAATAACCGGATCATCGTCAATGATTAGAATTTTTTTCTTTTCCATTTTATACCTCCTGTTTTTAACCGTGGTTATTAACCATCTAAATTAAATTTAATAAATTTTTCCAAACAATCAGTGAAAAATTATCTATTTTTCATATGGTGTTTAGGGATTTTAATATTAAAATGTGTTCCTTTGCCTATTGCTGAATTTAAATTTATTTTTCCCTGATGCTGCTTGATAATGCTATCAGCAATAAAAAGGCCGAAACCTGTACCCTTGCTGCCTTTTGATGAGTAAAACAGATTGAAAATCTTTTCTTTTGTTTTAAGGTTCATTCCAATCCCATTGTCCTTAATTTCCAAAATCAGGTTTTCATTGTCCTGATCCACTTTAAATACAATCTTATGTGTTGACTGTGTTTTGTCTGCAAGGCAGGCGTCAACTGCATTATCCAGGATGTTTATAAGAGCTGAATGGATATACTTGGCATCCATTTCACATTCAATCTCTTCTGGAGCAAAATCACGATGTAACTCAATCTTTCTGCCTTCAAGTTTCTGTTCAATTACCTCGGCTACATCAGCAGCAAAATCAGCAACATTTATTTTTTCAAGCTTGAGTTTTCTCTCTTTTGCAGAGTAAAGTATATCCAATACCATTTTTTTAATTCTGTTTACTGTCTCTTTGAGGGTGCTCAAGCCTTCACCAATTTCATCTAATTCTTGGTTTTCATATGCTGCTTCCATAAGGTAAACACCGCCGTCCAGCCTGGTTAATAGTCCTTTTATGCCATGGGAAATTGATCCGATCATGATACCCAGAGACGAAAGGTGATCTTGCAGTTCCATTTTTTCACGAAGCAGTTTTTCAAGGCTGCTGGTGTATTCTTTTAATTGACGGCGTGTGATAATTTTATCATTGGCTCTTTTTAGAGCGATTTGCAGAGCATCATCACTGATTGGCTTTGTGATAAAATCAATAGCTTCATGTTTCAGGCTTTTTATGGCCAGATCCGTGTCTCCATGTCCGGTGATGATTATAACTTCGGTCTCTGGATTGTTATCTTTTATTTTACGAAGAAGATCAATGCCACTCATCCCGGGCATTTTAATATCAGTAAGCACAATTAAAGGTTTCTCTTTTTTGAAAATATCAAGGGCCTGTTTTCCATTTTCAGCTGTAAATACAATATAACCAGAACCTGAAAGAATTATTTCAAGAACTTCACGGATGTCTTGTTCATCATCTACAAGGAGAATTTTATCTATTTGTTCTGAAGTTTTCACTGTTTATTGTCCTTTATGGGAAATTTGATGATAAATGCTGCCCCATCTTTTTTTTCCATGTCAGCATAGATAATGCCGCCGCAATCCTTGATAATGCCGTAACTGATTGAAAGGCCAATCCCGGTTCCTTCCCCAACCTCCTTTGTTGTGAAAAACGGTTCAAAAATCTTTTCTAAAATAGTTTTTTTGATTCCTGTGCCTGTATCAATGACTTCAGCTATAACGTGTTTTTCATCTTTGTAGGTTCTAATAATAATTTTTTTTGTATCTGATTCACTCTCCCTGTCTCCCCATTTTTCTTCTATTGCATCTCTTGCATTTAAAATAAGATTGATAAAAACCTGTTCTAAGCGGTTGGGATCTACAATTACAACCGGAAGATCTTGATCTGTTTCCTTGATGACCCTGATTCCCCTGATTTTTAATTGTTGATGAAAAATTTGAAAAGCTCTTGTAACTACATCGTTGATCTGGATTTTTTCCATGTTAAGACCAGATTTGCGGGAGAATTGCCGCATATGATTAATGATATCAGAAGCTCTGTCCACATTATTGTCTATTTTTTTTAGCAGGGTGGATAGGGTGTCATCATTGATCTGTTCATTTTTGCTGATTTTTTTCATGATAAATGTGCTGGCTGTTTTGATAACTGAAAGGGGCTGGTTCAATTCATGGGCAACACCAGTTGCCATCTCTCCGAGAGTGGTCAGTTTGCTTGCCTGTATCAGCTGTTGTTCAGTCTCAATTTTATCAGTGATGTTGGTGCACGAAATAATCAATCTGTTCCCGTTATGATACTCAAGTAATGATACTCTGATATTAGTAAACAAAGTTGATCCATCTTTATGTTTGTGCTGAATTTTTTCTAAATTATTTTTTGTTTTAACAAGAGAGGCACACTCTGTTTTATCTTTATCCA
Source organism: Thermodesulfobacteriota bacterium (assembly GCA_039714675.1). Lineage (GTDB taxonomy): Bacteria > Desulfobacterota > Desulfobacteria > Desulfobacterales > Desulfobacteraceae > Desulfobacula. Next base: position 3,494 of record JBDLIV010000003.1, on the reverse strand, counting down.
TAAACAGATCTGTAAACAGTTTGTTTATCAGTTCTTTTTTTTTGTAACCATAGTTAAATTCAACACTTTCATTGCAGTCTCTTATTTTCAGAGTGTCTGAATCAAGAACAAATACGCAATTGGGTATATTATTGAAAATGGCATAATATTTTTTTTCAGACTTTTCGAGTTGTTCCTGGAGCTGTTTCTGCCTGGTGATGTCAATGCTCATTTCCATGGCAGCAATGACTTCCCCCTTTGAATTTTTTATGGGAGCTGTTTTTACAATCCAGTGAAAAGTTGTTTTGTCTTTATTGAGTCCAATTTGTTCATCAAAATGAATATTGCCATCCAGAAATGTTTTTTCCATGGGGCAGTTAACACATTTTTCCTTGAGGTCTTTATAGGCCTTAAAACAATACTCCCCCTTCTTTGCATCAAAGTTGCTGCTAAATTCATGGTTATATTTTAAAATTCTGTAATTTTTGTCTTGAACAGTAATAATGCATGGAACCAGATCAAATAAATTTTTATATTCATCAAAGTGGCTATCAAAATCAATACTGCTGTTTTTAATTATATTTTTCATTTATTATATAACCAATATTTGGTTTTGTGCTTTTAAAAGCCACAGTTTAATATTAAATCATCTGTTTTTATGTTCTTATGCATTCTACTATTTTACTATTTTAGAATAGCATAAAATATGCCAGCAATTTTGAATCAGCTTAAATCCCTACAATATCAACCGGTTTGTCCTGTAGTAGATCAGAAGTGGTTTTATTTTTGATGCTTAATTTAGAATATTTTCGAAATATTTTTTTGCAAAATTACGAATTTTTATAAATTTACTGCTTAATATTATAGCTAACAAAGCCCAATAATCATTTAAACTTCTTCTTGTCAATCACAAGACAAATGCCATTTAATGATTTTTAAATATTCATAGAATATTTGCCTGTTGAAAAACTTCAAAAAGAACTTTCGGCGGTTGTTTGATGCTTTCCCGGATGTACATGTGAATATTGACTCCATATCATTAAGATGTTAATGAAAATCAGTATCCTGATTTATAATAAAAGGTATAAATTGTAATTATTGAATAAAATATGAAAACTTCTATAAAATTTAAATTTATTTTCCTGATGATTTTGGCATTTATTGTGATGAACGCAGCCGGCACAGTTTTTCTGGTACAGAGGATGATGAAGAGTGTTTGGCAACTGGCTGAAATCGAGTACAAGCTCGAAGAGTCGATTTCTGGGATGGAGATTAATGCCAACAAAACAGCATGGGCAGTTAGTTACTACAATTATAACCCACTTGAGATGTGCATCAGCGAAATAAAAAATGCAGAACAAAATTTTGAGCATTATGCGAATCAATTTAAAAAGCTGGCTGTGACTGAGGAGAAGCGGGCATTGGTTGAAGAAGTCATTATCCTCTATTCAAAGTTTAAAGGCCTGGGAGATGAAATCATATCCATGGCAGGAATACCGGATGAAAAACTGGGAAGATTCAAAGATTACCGTATAGAAATTGATATGATTCTCAAAGATATGATCAAGCCTTTGATCAATAAAGAAACTTTACGTGCAAAAAAAAATGCCATGAATTCGGGTAAAATTGTAATTGTTTTCATTATCGTTGCAGGGCTTTTCAGCTTTGCACTCCTGGGTGTTGTCAGCTGGCTGATATCCAAAAGCATTATCCAGCGTAAAGAGGCTGAACAGATGCAAGAGGTACTACTGCATAAAATGGGGGAACGTGTTAAGGAACTCCAGTGCTTGTATAGTTTGGGTGAATCTGACCTAACACGAGCTACTCTCAATGAAATTTTTCAGGATATTGCCGGGTTTATTCCAAAGAGCTGGAATTATCCGGAAATTGCAACATGCAGGCTCTCTTTTGACAAAGAGGTATATGTTTCAAAACCATTTAAAAAAACCAGATGGAAACAGTCCTGCAATATCATGGTGAATGGAAAAAAAAGAGGTTCAATAGATGTCTATTATCTTGAAGAGTGTCCAGAGCTGGATGAAGGACCGTTTTTGCAAGAAGAGAGGAAAATGCTTGATGCTATTGGAGGACGCCTGGGACATATCATCGAGCGTAAATTGTCCGAAGAGGAAGTGCTGAAAAGCGAGCAGCGTTTCCGTAATTTGATTGAAAATTCCCCAACCGGTATCATTATTAGTCGGAAAGATAAGATTATTTACAGAAATTCCACAAATAAAAGCCTGATAGGTGTTTCTAAAATTTCATCTTTATCTGATTATTTTAAAAATATTCATCAGGATGATATGGAAAAAGTTAAGCAAAACTATCAAATGCTTATTTCAGGAGAAATACAGCATATTGATATGGCTTTCAGGTTCTATTTAGCTGGAAAAAATGGCGATAGCCTTGATATGAAGTGGTTTCACTGTACGGCAAGTATGATATACTTTCATGGGGAAAAAGCTACCCTGCTTAATCTGATGGATGTTACAATTACAAAGGAGCTTGATAATATTCTAAGAGTTCAGGATAAAATGATATCTCTTGGCAGGGTAGCTGCAGGTATTGCCCATGAGATCAGGAACCCTCTTTCGGGTATCAATATCTATTTAAATACATTAAAAAAAATTACAGGAGAGTATGATAATTCAGAGAAAACAGCTAAAATATTATCTCAGCTTCAATCAGCATCAAATAAGATTGAATCTGTCATTAAAAGAGTCATGGACTTTTCACGGCCAGTTGAAACAAAATTTTCCCTGACAGATATCAATGATTCAATTATGGAGGCAGTGAACCTGACATCAGTTACACTGCGGAAAAGAGGGATTAAATTTTCAACAACGCTTTCAGACAAGTTGCCCAAATGTATGGCAGACTCTCATATGATAGAACAGGTCATTCTAAACCTAATTGCAAATGCATCAGAAGCCATGCAAAATATGGAGAAGGATAAAAAAATCAACATATCCTCTTTTTTGGAAAACAATAATATTTACATCAAAGTTAAAGATTCAGGCCATGGAATACCACAGGATATCAGAAATGATATTTTTGAACCATTTTATACAACTAAAAACAGCGGTTCTGGAATAGGACTCAATATTTGTCATAGAATAATCACGGATCACGGTGGTACACTTGAGTTATCCTCTGCTGAACAAAAAGGTGCTGAATTTATCATTAAAATCCCAGTCAATGGACAAAACAGGTGAATTATGATTTCATTTTCCATATATATAGTTGATGATGAAGAGATAATAAGAGAAGGGTTAACCATGGCCCTTGAAGAAAACTATAATATCAAGTCGTTTCTCAATGCTGAATCTGCTCTCAAAGCTCTTCAGACTGAATTGCCCGATCTTGTCCTTCTTGATATTGGACTGCCGGGAATGAGCGGTATAGATGCCATTAAAAAAATTAAAAAACTGTATCCTGAAATTCTTATTATAATGATATCAGCTTATGAAGATATTGATACTGTTATTTCTGCCATGAAACTTGGTGCTTACGAT
>JBDLIV010000002.1:0-24862 GCA_039714675.1 Thermodesulfobacteriota bacterium | reverse complement strand
GGAGAATCCGGATGTGGGAAAACAACCCTGGGAAGATGTATTATGGGGCTTTATAATCCATCAGATGGTCAGGTTATTATCAAAAACCAGCCAATTTCAAGATTTAATTCAAAACTAAAAAAAAAACTTGCATTAAATCTGCAGATGATATTTCAAGATCCATTTGAATCCTTAGATCCCAGACAGACTGTCAAAGAAATCCTTGAAGAAAAGTATATTATCCATGGTAAAAAAAGCGGGAGTTTAAATTCCCGGATTAATAAATTAATTGAAAGGGTAGGGCTTACACAAGATGATCTTTCTAAATTTCCCCATGAATTTTCAGGTGGCCAGCGCCAGAGAATCGGCATAGCAAGGGCTATCAGTCTGGAGCCTGAGATTATTATCTGTGATGAACCAGTTTCAGCCCTTGATGTCTCTGTCCAGTCTAAGATTTTGAATCTTTTATTGGAACTTCAAAACAGTTTGGGATTGACTTATATATTTATTTCCCATGATCTATCTGTGGTTAAACATATTTCAGATAAAATAGCTGTGATGTATATGGGAAAAATTATTGAAATAGCCGGGGCAGATACTGTCTATAATAGAGGGAAACATCCATATACCAGAGCACTTTTATCTTCTATTCCCATACCAGATCCAGATTCGACCCGGGAACGGATTATCTTAAAAGGAGAGGTCCCTTCTGTGGAAAATCCTCCATCAGGCTGCAGATTTAATACACGATGTGAATATGTTAAAAATATATGCAGGACAAAGGAGCCTGAACTATTAAAAAATCCAGAAGATCCAAACCATTTAACTGCCTGCCATTTCTTTTTTTGATCTTCTTTTCTTGCACAAACTGCATTGTAGTGATAAAATTACCAATTTTGTTAAAAGAGTTATTATTTGTATTAATGTTGGGGTGTAAATGAAATATTATTTCCAAAATAGTTTTATCTTAAGTATGATATGTTGTGTTTTAGGGTTGACCGGATGTGGAGAACCTGAAGATAAAACTCTCAATCATTTTTTAATTAAAACTCCGTTAATAACTGTTTCAAGTTTAGATTTTTCAGAAGAACTTGATAGAAAAAGAGCTGCATATCCATATGATATTAAAGAAAATCCAGCAGAATATAATGAAGTGGTAATTCATCTTGTTAAAATACTTTCAGATGAGATTGTTTTACTCTCTGCTGCGGCTGATAAAGAAATTAATATCAGTGACCAGGAAGTAGAATCAGCTGAAAAAGAGTTTAAAAAAGAGTATCCTGAAAACAGCTTTGATCAAATTTTGTTGGAAGAGGCTATATCATATTCTTTCTGGAAAAAACGGTTTAAAAAAAATATGATCATTGAAAAATTGATTGATCAGGAATTAAAAGGGAAAATTGAAATTACACCCAGGGAAATTGTTGAATTTTATAACAATAATTCTGCAACCACCCCCAATGTTGAAACCAGCCAGCAGAACAATACCACTGTTTTAAATAAGATTAAAAATGAGAGAGAATTGGTTGCAAGACTTCGCGCACAAAAAACTCAAGAAAATTACAGCAAATGGATGCAAAATCTTTACATGGCTTATCCAGTTGAAATCAATAAGGGTAAATTAAAAAATTTTTTAATAGAGATTAAAGAAAACAAGGAATATAAAAATGACAAAAAGAATTAATCGGAGTATTCTTTTTTTAATGATGATCTGTTGGATTTTTTGTTGCTCAGTATCAGCTGAAGTAGTAGACAAAATAGTTGCCATTGTAAACAGCGATATTATCACTCTGGTTGAATTGAATAGAGAAACAGCAGCCTATGGTGATAAAATTAAGGTAGCAGCTTACTCTGATGATGAAAAAAAGAAAATGCTTCAAGAGATCAATGAAAAAGTTTTAACTGGTCTGATTGACCAGTCTTTAACTCAGCAGGAGGCAAAAAAGTATCAAATAAGTGTGTCTGACAATGCAATAGACAACGTTGTAGAAAATATGATGCAATCAAGATCCATGAGTCTTGAAGAGCTTGAAAAAGCCCTTGAACATGAGGGGCTTACCTTAACAGAATACCGCAAAAATATAGAAAAACAGATATTGCGAAGCAAACTGATTAATCATGCTGTAAAATCAAAAGTGGTTATACTGGAATCTGATATAAAGCTTTATTATGAAACTCATCAAGAAAATTATTCAGGCAATAAAAAATATTATTTAAGAAATATAATATTGAACAATAAGGAAAAAATCCAAGATATAAGCAGGCAATTAGGTGAACAAAAGGATTTTAAAAGCCTTGCAAAACAATATTCTATTGCACCTAATGCAGAGGATGGTGGAGACCTTGGATTATTTGATATAAATAATTTCCCTAACAACATCAAAACTGAAATAGCAAAATTAAAAAAGGGTCAATTCAGTGATGTAATTACAACTCCCCAGGGATTTCAGATTTTTTATATTGAAGATATTGTTTTTAAAGGTGGAAAAACCTATGAGCAGGCCCATGATGAAATTGCTGAGATATTATATAAGGAACAAGCGGAAAAAAAATTTGAGACATGGCTTGAATCACTTAAACAACAAGCTCATATAAAAATTATGCTTTAATGGAACGGTTGCCTGTTTTGTCAATTCAAGATTTCAGTACTAATGCAATATTGTTAAAAAAAATCGAGTTTGGTGACCATGATTTCATCATCAGTTTTCTGACAAAATCCCATGGCAAGATATCAGTTATTGCAAAAAATGCAAAAAAGAGTATCAAACGCTTTTCAGGACATTTTGATCTTTTTTGTGTGAATCATATTCAGTGCAGTTTTCCAAAAAAGAAAAAAGATGGGTTAACCATACTTACTAAATCTGATCTTGAAGAGGGGTTTGCCAATATCCGGTATGATGTATTTAAAACTGCCTATGCAAGCTTCTGGATCGAACTGCTCTATTTTTATCTTGAAGAAAACAAACCTCAATCTGATATTTATGATTTATTGCTGTTTGCCCTTGAGGCATTAAACAGTGATACTCTATCCAAAGAAGTATTAAATCTTCTGTTTCAAATAAAATTCATGAGTATTGCAGGATTTTCACCCAACCTTGAAAACTGTGAAAAATGCCAGAAATTTATTGATGATTTTGAACAGAAAAATATAAGATTTGATTTTAAAGAGGGAGAAATTATCTGCAATGATTGTCTTAAAAATAAAACAAAGCATGGCATGACAGTTTCAAAAGGAACTTTAAAACAACTTTTCTGGATAAATAACACTGATATCAAAAAAGCAGATAGAATAAAATTTTCCTCCTATGCCATAAAAGAGGGGGCAATTTTATTGGAAGCATTTATTCCTTTCCATATTGGGAGGGACTTTAAGAGTCTTCAGTTTCTTAAAAGCATAAGAGGAAAACAGTGAATATTAATAAAATACTTGAAGATAGAACTATTGAGACATCTGTTCCCTGCAGGGTGGATCTGGGCGGGACATTAGATATAAGTACATTTTATTTGCCTTTACACTATCTGACACCTTCAAGTTTTAATATTGCTCTTAATTTAAGAACCAAGGTCTGCCTGTCATCTTTTAAAAAACACTATATCAAAGTGTCTTCAAAAGGATTTAAAAGTGCAGTTTTCAAAGATCATGAGGTATCCTTTAATCATCCAATGGGATTGATGTTTGCATGTGCAAAATATTTTAATGTGCATGGAGTGCATATACATATTGAATCTTCTTCTCCTCCAAGAAGCGCTCTCGGAGGTTCTTCTGCAGCAGCTGTTGCTATTATTTCTGCCTTTTTTAAAATATTTGATAAGCCTGTAATTCCTGAACAGATTGCATGGCTTGCACACTATATTGAATCAAGTGTGGCAGGGGTTCCATGCGGTATGCAGGACCAGCTTGCAGCAGCTTTTGGCGGTGTAAATCAATGGATCTGGAAAATGGGTAAGACATCTCCTGAGTTTAAACAGATTCCTGTTTTTGATCGTGATGCAGACGTTGAAGTCTTTAACTCAAATATTATTGTAGCTTATTGTGGTATACCCCATGTTTCAAGAGATATTAACTCCCAATGGGTTCAATCTTTTATAAAGGGTGAAACAAGAATGATTTTTGAACAGATTGCTGGTTTAACAACTCAATTTTCCAAAGCTGTAAAAGATAAAAATTTTTCCAAAGCTGCAGATCTAATGAATCAGGAGACAAAATTAAGACTTGAAATGACACCTGATGTGCTTGATAATACGGGTCAAAAATTATTTGAAAAGGCCATGGATGTCAATTGTGGTGCAAGGTTTACCGGAGCAGGCGGCGGTGGCTGCCTTTGGGCAATTGGTGAAAAATCTGATATAAACAAATTAAAAGTTTTATGGAAAAAAACAGTTGAACCTGTTAAAGATGCAGAAATTCTTAATGCTGGAATTGATAATAGTGGGATTCAAGTAGTTAAAAATGAATAATTTAAATAGAGTGGAGTAAAATGAATTTTCAAGATGTAATTTTAAACCTGAACAATTTTTGGGCAAAAAAGGGTTGTGTTCTTATACAATCCTATGACATGGAAGTGGGTGCAGGAACTTTTCATCCTGCAACGCTGTTAAAAGCTCTTGGACCTGAACCCTGGAAAGCTGCTTATACGCAGCCTTCAAGGCGGCCCACAGACGGGCGTTATGGAGAAAACCCCAACAGACTCCAGCACTATTATCAATACCAGGTGCTTTTAAAGCCTTCTCCCCCAGATGTTCAGCAGTTATATCTGGATTCCATGAAAGTTCTTGGTGTTGACTCCCTTGAACATGATATACGTTTTGTTGAGGATGACTGGGAATCTCCAACCCTTGGCGCTTCAGGACTTGGATGGGAGGTGTGGCTGGATGGCATGGAAGTCACTCAATTTACATATTTTCAGGTAACAGGCAGTGTGGAGGTAAATCCTGTTCCTGTTGAATTGACATATGGTCTGGAGAGAATTTGCATGTATCTGCAGGGAGTTGATAATGTTTTTGATCTTAAATGGAATGATGAAATTACATATAGAGATGTCTATCATCAACAGGAAGTAGAGCAGTCAACCTATAATTTTGAGATTGCAGATGTGGACATGCTCTTTGATCTGTTTAAAAAATATGAAATTGAAGCCCACAAGATTGTAAAAAAAGGACTTGTGATTCCTGCATATGAATATTGCCTAAAATGTTCCCACACTTTTAATCTTCTTGATGCAAGAGGTGCTATCAGTGTTACAGAGCGAACAGGTTATATAAAACGTATAAGGGATATAGCAAGGGCTTGTTCCAAGGCATATATCACTCAAAGAGAAGAGATGGGGCATCCCCTCTTAAAAAACAGTGAGTTGAAAAATGGAGGGGTAAATTAGATGAATAACCTTTTAATTGAAATTGGAACAGAAGAGATCCCGGCAGGATATATTGTCCCTGCGCTCAATGCTTTTAAGAAAAATATTATTGCAGCTTTTGATAAATCAAGAATTGACCATGGCAGGGCGCAGATTTTTGGAACGCCAAGACGACTTGCATTAATGGTGGAAGATCTTGCAGAGCAGCAAAATCCGAAAACAGCAACTATTACAGGACCACCTGAAAAAATCGGATATGATGAGAATAAAAATCCTACTATTGCAGCAGAAAAATTTGCAGCAAAAGCAGGGATTGATGTTGATCAAATTTGGGTTGAAGAGACTAAAAAAGGCAGATACCTGACTGCTGTTATTGAAGAAAAATGTGAATCTACCATATCCATTCTTGAAAATATGCTTGAAAAACAGATTTTATCTATTCCATTTCCCAAAAGCATGAGATGGGGAAGTCTTTCCATAAGTTTTGCCCGCCCCATAATTTCTCTAGTGGGGCTTTTTGGAAATAAAAGAATTAATTTTAAAGTAGGAAATATTAAGTCAGGAACAAAAATTTTTGGCCATCAGTTCATGAATCCAGGAGAATATGAAATTGATTGTGCAGATAATTATGTCAAGGTCGTTGAATCATCCGGTGTGATTCCAGATATTGATAAAAGAAAAAAAAATTTAATTCAAGCTATTGAGACCTGCGCAAATGAGTATAATGCAAAGATTCTCAAAGATGATGATTTAATTGATATAGTAACCAATCTTCTTGAATACCCGTTTCCCATTGTTGGCAGATTTGATGATGAATTTCTTGAAGTGCCGGATGAAGTTTTGATTACGGCCATGAGAGAGCACCAGAAATGTTTTGCCCTGACAGATGAAAAAGGAAGTTTAAAACCTTTGTTCATAGCTGTTAACAATACAAATGCAAGAGATATGGCACTTGTTGCCCATGGTCATGAAAAAGTTCTCAGGGCCCGTTTGTCAGATGCTAAATTCTTCTATGAGCAGGATTGCAAATCTTCTTTGGATGAATTTCGTGATAGACTTAAAAATGTTACTTTCCAGGAAAAACTTGGAAGTGTTTATGATAAAACCCTGAGAATCGGAAAACTTTGCCAATATCTTGTAGAAGAATCTTCTTATGATGATAAAAAAACCTTAAGATTAGATGTTGCAAGAGCTTCTCAAATTTGCAAGGCTGATCTTGTCAGCCAGGTGGTTATTGAATTTACAAAACTTCAGGGAGTGATCGGCAGAGCATATGCACTTAATGCCGGAGAAAAAAAAGATATTGCTTACGCCATTGAACAGCATTACAGACCAGTTTATTCAGGTGGAGCACTGCCGGAAAATCCAACTGCCAGCCTTCTTGCCATTGCAGATAAATTAGATACCATTTGCGGCTGTTTTTCCATAGGCTTGATTCCATCAGGCGGAGCAGATCCCTATGCTTTACGAAGACAGGGAATTGGTATTATCCAGATTATGATGGAAGAAAACCTTACCTTCTCTCTGAATTGTTTAATTGATAAAGGGCTTGAATCATTTATTGATGATAAAAACAGATTTAAAAAGGTCTCCCTGGAAATCAGAAAGTTTTTGCAAAACAGAATGGTAAATATACTGATTGACAGGGAATTTTCAAAAGAGGCTGTTAACTCAGCTTTGTCTGCTTCCTTTGATAATCTTCCCGACGTTGTTTTAAGAGTCAAGGCATTGAACTCTCTTAGAAAAGAGCCTGATTTTGAACCCATTGCCACTACTTTTAAAAGGGTTGAAAATATAATTAAAAAGGCAGAAAAAATAGAGAATATATCTGTAAATGAAGGCCTTTTTGAAGATATTTGTGAAAAACAGTTGTTTGAGGCAGTCAATGAGGTGAGTCAAAGTATTAATGCTTTCAGTAAAGACGGAAATTATGATAAAGCACTTTCAACTATTGCCACACTGCGGCCGAAAGTTGATACGTTTTTCGATGATGTCATGGTAATGGCAAAAGATAAAAAATTAAAACAAAACAGGATTGCACTTTTATCATCAATTTCTGAATTGTTTAAAAATATAGCCAATTTTTCAATGATATAGAAAACTAATTTTGAATTATGAATTCTTAATTTTTAATGATGGAGTTATTATTAATTTAAAATTTAAAATAACTTGAAGGTCAGAAATCTGAAAATCTAAAATAATAATAGCGGGGACAGTATTATGGCAGGATATGATCCTGAAAAGGATAAAAAAATAAAAGAGTGGAAAAATGAAGAGACAGGACTGCTTGTTTCCATACAGCAATATGGAGATGGAGAACCTAAAGTCCAGCTTGGACCAAGAATTTTAAAGAAAAAAGATGGATCTGACAGAGCACCTTCCAAAGCTGGCAGGCTTTCCATTGAAGATATTGCATGGATTTATGATATTATTGATGAGGTAAAAGACGAATTATCTGACCTTGCCGGTCCGGAATAGAATTTTCATCAAAATATTGTTACATAACCCGTTACAGGATGTTTACCTTACAGTCGCTTGGTTGGAACTTGCAACTGGCTCTATGATTCGTTCCACTGACCGCCATGGACTCTCTCATTCTTCGCTCAAACAACATGGCGGCTTAACTGTTCTACGAATCAGACCCTGTAAGCAAAACCCAAATGCGTTTATAAGATAAACATCCTTTCACTGGACTTGATAGCTGTTTAGAAAAATAAATCAATTAAGAGTTGTACAATCATCTGTTAATTCCAGTCCACAGGCTGTTGAGTAAATTATGAATGAGCATATTAAAAATGAGGCTTTAAAACTTCAAAAAGAGCTGACAGAACACAGCTATAATTATCATGTCCTGGATGATCCCAGAATATCTGACATTGAATATGATATGATGCTCAAAAGGCTCATTGAAATAGAAGGTGAGTATCCTGAATATTCAAGTCCTGATTCTCCCACAAAAAGAGTTGGGGCACCTCCTCTTGACTCTTTTGATCAGGCTGATCACTCAATTCCCATGCTAAGCCTTGACAATGCTTTCAGTGAAAATGATGTTTTAAATTTTCATAAAAGAGTTGTTAAAAATTTAAACAGGGAAAATATTTTATATACTATTGAACCCAAACTTGATGGTGTTGCCATAGAATTAAGATATGAAAATGGAATTCTTGTACAGGCAACCACAAGAGGAGACGGTATTACAGGCGAAGTTATAACTGAAAATGTCAGAACAATAAGAGCTGTTCCTCTTAAATTAAGTGAAGATAAAATTAAAGTTCCTTCTCTGCTTGAAGTCAGAGGTGAGGTAATAATTAAACACTCTGATTTTGAACGTTTGAACAAAACCTGCCTTGAAAATGAACAAAATATTTTTGCCAATCCAAGAAATGCAGCAGCAGGGTCATTACGACAGTTGGATTCAAAAATCACTGCCACAAGACCCCTTGATATCTATGTTTATGGCATAGGCATTGTGAGCGGAATATCTTTCCAGACCCAGGCTCAAATGCTTAAGAGTTTAGAATATTTTGGTTTTCCTGTTAACCCGAATATTAAGCCGGGGGTTAATATAACGCAGGTGTTAAAATCTTATAAAGAACTTGAAAATCTTAGAGAAAACCTTGCCTATGAAATTGATGGTATGGTGATTAAAGTGGATGATATTTTTCTTCAAAAACAACTCGGAGAGAAAATTAAAAGTCCGAGATGGGCAATTGCCTGGAAATTTCCAGCCATGGAAAAAACAACAATAATAAATGATATCAAAGTCCAGGTAGGAAGAACCGGGGTGTTAACTCCTGTGGCTCTTCTTGAACCTGTAAATATTGCTGGAGTAACGGTATCAAGGGCAACCTTGCACAATGAAGATGAAATAAAGAGAAAAGATATCAGAATTGGTGATAAAGCTCTGGTAATCAGGGCAGGGGATGTTATTCCGAAAATTGTTAAAATTATTGAATCCAATAGAGACGGTACCCAGATTCCTTTTCAAATGCCTTTGAAATGTCCTGTATGCAACAGTAATATTGAAAAAATCAAACTTGATAAATCCACTATCAATAAATGTGTCAATGTATCGTGTCAGGCTCAGTTAAAGGAACGGCTCAAACACTTTGTATCAAAAAAGGCTTTTGATATTGATGGATTCGGGAAAAAAATTGTGGATCAGCTTGTTGATGAAAACATGCTCAAATCCTTTGCACATGTTTTTTTATTGGAAAAAGAAAAACTTGCAGATCTTGACAGAATGGGGCAAAAATCAGCAGATAATTTAACTGAATCCATAAAAAAATCTAAAAATATTTCTCTACAGCGATTTATTTTCGCCCTTGGTATTGACCATACAGGAGAAAACGCTGCAAAACTGATTTCTAAAACTTATTCAACTCTTGATGACGTTATGAGAACAACTACAGAAGATTTAGAAGAAATCCATGGAATCGGCCCTGAAACCGCCCATGCAGTCTGCAATTTTTTCTCTCTTCAGGAAAATACAGCCATTATCAATCAGATACTTGACCTTGGTATTATTATAACAAACACTCAAACTCCTGAACTTAAAATCAGTGATAATCCTTTTAAAAACAAACGTATTGTTCTCACAGGTACTTTACAATCCATGACTCGCTCCTTTGCCAAAAAGCAGCTTGAAAATTTTGGTGCAAAAATCACCTCTGCCATAAGTTCAAAAACAGATTTTCTCATTGCAGGAGACACCCCTGGAAGCAAACTTGAAAAAGCCAGGAAACTTGGAGTAACAATATTAGACGAAACAAATTTTACTGAGTTGCTGACAAATCATGAATAAAAAATTTTCATTGCGACACATACCACATATCTAACTCATGAAATTTTGAAATATATGAAAATTGAAGATAAAGTTTTAGATTTTTTTGCATTCTAATAATTTTTAATGTAACGTCTATTTTATAAACTTTTGATAAAATAATAAAAGTTTCATGGTTTCTTAACAACATTACGTTACCGGCAACCTGTGTAGGAAAAATATTTATGGGCATTCTGAAAAATTCATGGTTATTGTTTGCATGCATTTTTTTGTATTGCCTTCTTCCGTTTTATGGACAAGCTGATGATAGCACAGAGTCGTTTCAAACCATAACTGTTGTCACTGATAATAATTATCCTCCCTATATATTTCAAACTCCAAATGGAGATATTCAAGGAATTCTCGTTGATGAGTGGAAGTTATGGGAAAAGAAAACCGGCATAAAGGTTAACCTGATTGCAATGGACTGGGGAAAGGCTCAGGAATTTTTGTTGAGTGGGAAAGCCGATGTCATTGACACCCTTTTTTTTACAGAGGAACGAGCTAAGCAGTATGACTTCACCAAGCCCTATGCTACGATAGAGGTGCCTGTTTTTTTTCATAAAAATCTTAGTGGAATAGTCGATATAGAGTCTCTTAAAGGCTTTACGATAGGAGTTAAGTCAGGAGATGCGTGTATCGAAGTTTTTAAAAACCATGGCATTACCACTCTTCAGGAATACAGCTGCTATGAAGAGATCATCCAAGCTGCGGCAGATTTCGAGATAAAAGTTTTTTCCATTGATAAGCCACCAGCGCTTTATTATCTTTACAAAAGAAATTTTGAAAATGAATTCCGATATTCCTTTAACCTCTATACGGGAGAGTTTCATCGAGCCGTCAAAAAAGGGCGGGCAGAAGTATTGAAAGTTATTGAAGATGGGTTTGCCTTAATTAATAAGAGGGAATTTGCTGCCATTAGCAAAAAATGGATGGGAAAACCATTTCTCCGTCCGTCGCACCTTCGCTATGCTCTATTTTGCTTCCTAATTGTCGGAGTGCTTTTTTTGGTGTTAATTTTGTTTAATATCACTTTGCGTAAAAAGGTCAGATCAAAAACATTTGATTTGCAAAATTTCGTTACCCAACTACAGCTAAGCGAAGAGGCACTGAGTAACAGCGAGGAAAGGTACAAAAATCTTTTAAACACAGTGCCTTATGGCATCCAGTTTAGTGATTTGAATGGTACTATTACCTATAGCAACCCTGCGCACCATAAAATCCAAGGATATGCAGAGGGGGAATTAGTCGGTAAAAACATATGGGATTTACTTGCGAATAATGACAAAAAAAAAGAACTCAAAGAGTTTCATGACTATATCATTGAGCAACAACCTGTACCAGAATCTTATTTTTCTGTAGATAGGACAAAAGATGGTCTATTGATTGATACTCAGGTTAATTGGGAATATGTCCGAAATACTAAAAATGAACTCGAAGGATTAGTTAGTATTATAAGCGATGTTACAGAGCGCAAGAAGACTGAGGAGGCACTGCGTGAGAGTGAGGAAAAATATCGTTACCTTATTGAAAAATTGGATGATGTTATATGGACAGTCGACCTGGATCTAAACATTACGTATGTCAGTCCCTCTGTTATAAAAAATCTTGATTTTACTCCGGCAGAGAGAATGCTTCAACCACCCATCGAGCAGATGACGCAATCATCGTATAATAATATGGCAGAACTTCTTCTCAAAGAATTAAATCGAGAACAAGAGCCTGGGGTTGACCCTGACAGGATAGCCAGATTAGAAATCGAATATTATCATAAGAATGGTTCCACTTTGTGGTTTGAAAACATCATCAGCGGGTTAAGAGATAAAAATGGTATCTTAACCGGATTTCACGGTGTCTCCCGAAATATCTCGGAACGTAAGCTTGCGGAAAAAGAAAAAATGGAAGCTCAACAAACTGCAGCTGAACAAAAAAAACTGGCATTAGTCGGGCAAATAGCAGGAAAAATGGCCCATGATTTTAATAATGTTTTGGGTGTTATTATGGGTAATGCCCAGCTTTCAATCTTGAGAACCAAGGAACCAGAAACAAAAAATACTCTGGATTTGATTTATAAACAAACAAAAAGAGGAAAAAGCTTAACAAAAAACCTGGTGGCATTTGCTAAAAGTCAGGAGCTCAAACAGGAATACTTTAAAATTAATGAGACAGTTGATCTTGTTATAAATTTATTGAAAAAAGATATTGAGGGTATTGAGCTGATAAGGGAAGATAAAGCCGGTGTGCCGGATTTGATAGCAGATTCCGGAATGATCGAACATGCTTTGGTAAACCTTGTACAAAATGCAATTCATGCCACAAGCAAGGTTGAATATCCAAAAATCATAATTAGGACTTACAGTCTTAATGATAATATCTATTTAGAAATTGAAGATAACGGATGTGGGATTCCAGACAAGAATCTTGACAACATCTATGAACCTGCTTTCACCCTGAAGGGAAGCCATGATGTTACAGGCTCGTATAAAACAGACATTAAAGGAACAGGTTATGGAATGGCCAATGTAAAAAAATATATTGAGCAGCACAAAGGTACTATTTCAGTTGAATCACAATTAGGTTCTGGTAGTAAATTTACAATAAGCCTGCCTGTTATTAAAAAAGAATTAACAAAAGAGGAAAAAATACAAATACACAAAGAAGTATCACAGTTTGGAAAATATATTCTTCTTGTGGAGGACGAACAGGCAATATCAGATGTGCAATACAGGATATTGACACAAGATCCATGTAATCACAAAATTGATATCGCTCCAAAAGGAGAGATTGCAATCGATTTATTCAATAGGAACGAATATGATTTAATAAGTTTGGATTATATTCTTCCTGGAAGTATTAACGGAATGGATGTATATAATCATATCAGAGAGGCTAACAAAAGCATCCCAATACTCTTTGTCTCCGGAAATATAGAATTTTTAGAATCGATAAAAGAGTTGAAACAAAAAGATACCTATATTGATCACCTTTCAAAGCCTTTTCAGAATAAAGATTATGTCAATGGTATTAATGAATTGATAGAACGGGCATTGGTAACATAAGAATAATTGCTGCATACTGATTCCAATCATCTTTTTTAAATGCCAAGAATACCACAAATATTTTTCTGGATTATTTTGAGTTCATCCCTGCCACTTTCAGATCCTCAAAAAAATCATTCATAATCTTTGTGAGGCCTTGATTAAGCCCGTCAATGTATGCTTCAGGGCTGGGTTCCGACAGCGTAAAGTTTGCCGTATATGTTTTGTGATTCACCGGTTTAAAGGTGCCATCTTCGTTTTTATCCAATCTCATTCGTATGGTAACCACTGCCTTCAGGTGTTTTTTATCCCGTATATCTCCGTAAAGCTCAATAATTTTTCCCCAGAGCTGATATTGGATATCGTCCATTGAATTGGGGGAAACCGGTGAAAACAGAGGCGATGCGTAGAGATTCTCCATGATAAGATCTGTGATCATCTGGGCAGGAGGGACCACATAGTTGTTGTAAAAGTCGGAACCGAACCGGTTTTTATTGACTCTGTACATAAACAGGCTGCTTTCAAATTCAGGAGAAATACTAAATCGCTTAACCAACAACCCTTGACCGGTTTTCTGATCCTGGAACGCAGCCATCTGAGGAGAGGCTTCCAGACGAAACATCATTTTTTCCTGGTACTCATTTCTGATACCGGAGCAGGAGGAGAGTACTGCCAGGAGACCGGCTGCCAGGGTGAACAACTTCAAAAATCTAATCATCTTGTTTCAATTTCTCCTTTATACGTTCCGGGGTATTGACCTCAGGCGGACGTTCCAGAAAAAGACGGCCCGGGTACTGGCGAAGTTCCAAGGTAAGTTGGTTCAGGTTCTCGGATGTATGTTCGAAATTTTCAATGGCTTTGCTGATCGTATCCGAATTCATCCAAACCATTTTTTCCAGCATCTTTGATGTGTGTTCCAGGCTTTTGAGCGTAGTGTCCATTTTAGAGGCAAGGACATCTAATTTAGGTCCAAAATCGGTTTCAAAGTCTTCAGCCACAAGTGCGACATTTTTTGAGGCACTTTCGATGTTTCTCAAGGTGGTGTCAACCGGAGCCCTAGCATCGCGGATCATTGTTTTTAAATCGACAAAAGAATCCCCTGCATCTGCCATAATCCGGTCCAATTGCCCGGATCCCATGAATTCTGAAATTTTCTGGTTTGTCTGACGCAACTCCTTGAGCAGGGCGGTTGACTGGTCTGAAAACGTTTTCATATCAAGGGCATTGGCCTTTTCATTCAAGGCTTTGACAAGGGTTGCCAGGTTGTGACCGATGCCTCCCATATTCAGATCCGTGAGACTGTCAAGGGTTTGATTTATGGCATCCCCGATACGTTTGATATTGCTTTTTCTTGACGGCACATACAAGCTCTCAGGTTGCCAGGTAATGTTCAGAGGAGATCCTTTTTCTTCGTAATCCGTCTCCAGATAGGCGGCTCCTGTAAGGCCCTTGAATGCCATGAACACAGTTAAACCATCGCCAATGGCCTTTTTAAACCTATCTCCTACATCTTTACCGGTCTGGCCTACATAGCAGTTTTCAGAAAGTGCAAAGGTGACCAGAACGTAACTGGACGATACCCCGTATACCTTGGTTGGTGTGGTAATGGATTTTACCGTACCAATTTTCACACCTTTGTATTTGACCTCAGATCCGATATCCAACCCTTGTACCGACTCGTCAAAACAGGTTTCCGCCAGGGTTTCGGTTTTAAAGAATTTGCCTGCCCCAAAGGCGATGAGCATGGCAGCAGTCAGGCCAAAGGCCAGAATTACAAAAAGGCCGAGTTTAAAGAAATTTGCTTTCTGAGTCATAGGTTGTTTCCCGATTCAGGATTACGGTTAAAAAAATTATAAACATATGGATTTGACTGATCATTTTTTAAGTCCCCTGGTGGTCCTTGGGCAATAATTCCTTTGGTTTCCTTACCCAGCATGATGGTCCGGTCGGCAATACTAAGGATGCTTTCCAGTTCATGGGTAACAATCACAAAGGTGATGCCCAGTGAGGCGGCAAGATCAAGAATCAGCTTGTCCAGACCGGCTGAGGTCAAGGGGTCCAGCCCGGCAGACGGCTCATCCAGAAAGAGGATGGCCGGATCCAGGGCCATGGCACGGGCTATGGCTGCCCGCTTTTTCATACCTCCGCTCAGTTCATCAGGCAGAAGGTTTACCCCGTGGCCCAGATGGACAAGATCAAGCTTGACCCGTGCGATTTCCTCTATGGCTTCCGGGGGCAGACCCGTAAACTCTTGTAAAGGCAGCATGATATTCTCAAGGACGGTCATGGATCCGAACAGGGCGCCGTTCTGAAATGCCACCCCGATGGACCGGAGCATCAGGTTCCGGATTTCCCCCGAGATTGATACCATATCCTCCCCGTTGATGAAGACCTGGCCTGATATCGGGGGAACAAGACCGATCATATGTTTCAACACCGTGCTCTTGCCGCAGCCCGATCCGCCCAGGATGACAAACACCTCCCCCTTACGGATATCAAAACTGATATCCTCCATAATGGCCACGTTGTTATATCCGGCATAGAGATTCCTAACCTGAATAATGTTTTTTTTATGCTCTTCTTTTTTCATACACCAAGATAGTAATAAACAACGGAAAATATGCCGTCAAATATAGCAATTAAAATAATGGATGACACCACAGCCCGGGTGGTTGAATCTCCCACAGCCGAAGGCCCTCTCAACGTCTGATAGCCCCGGATACATCCTGTAGCTGCAATAATCAGCCCAAAAACAAAGCATTTGACAAGACCACCGGTCAGGTCCTGCCAGGTCACGAAGTTGGCCACCTGGTTATAATAGGTAATCAGGGGATACCCAAAGGATATAATCACCAAAGCACCGCCCAGAATCCCTACAAGATTGGCAAAGATCGTCAACAGCGGGGTAGTCAAGGTGGCGGCAATGATTCTTGGAATGATAAGAAACTTCACAGGGTCCATCCCCATCACCGTCAGGGCATCAATCTCCTCATTGATTTTCATGGTGCCGATCTCAGCGGCAAAGGCTGAGGCAGACCTGCCTGCCAGAATAATGGCGGTCATCAGAGGCCCAAGTTCCCGAACCATGGCAATACCAATAAGGTTGGCCACATATATCTCTGCCCCGAACATCTTCATGGGAATAGCCGCCTGAAATGCCATGACCAGCCCCACGATAAAGGATACAAGGGCTACGATAGGCAGGGCTTTTACCCCGGCCCGTTCCGCCACCATCCAGGTTTCGGCCCAGCGGATGCTGCCCGGGTTTTTCATGCTGGTTATCATGGCCCAGGTGATCTCACCCACAAAGGAGACAAAGATTTTAATGTCTGCCAAAGACTGCGCAAGGTCTTTTCCAGTATTCTCCACAAAGGAAAGGCTTGGCTGGGTCGCCCTGGCCTGACTGGCTGATTTGCCCGCCAGTTCCAGCAGGGGAAAAAATTCTGCTTTCAGTCCTTTAATCCCGGCATTGTCTGGTTCAGTTTGTTCACCGTTATGGCCCAGCCGTGAAAGATAAGAGATAAAGGTGGCGCCAGCGAGATCCAGATATTCGACCCTGCTCAGATCAAAATTCACCGGTCTGCCCCCTGCTTTTTTCACCGCACGGACAGCCTGATCCCAGACAGGGGAAACCCCTTGGGCGTCCAGTCTGTCTGAAAAAATAAGATTCAGGTTCCGGTCATTGGCATCCACTCTCAGTGTGGGCAAGCTGTTACTCATTCATCCACTTTCAAAGTCAATCATTGACATCCCTAATTCAGCTATCTGTGTGAAAATCAGATCATTTTACCGAGAATTATAATTAAAAATTCGATTTAATCATATATGAACCAGGGAATCAAGGAATTCAACTACATATTTGATCATAAATTGTGTGGGAACAATAAAAAACACAACCTTTGACTCTTAGCAATATCCAAACAAGCGATCAGAAAGCAAAGATTTAAAATAAAATGTATAAACAAGTGGTTATTGTAAATATCCATAATCTTATAACAAAAATCTTGCTAAAAATAGATGTCTTTGGTAATAAGACCTGTTTAAATATGATTTAATTTTAAATATGGCTGAAAGTTTAATATCTATTTGATTATCAGCCAGAATTGCATAAATAAACATTTTCCTTGCCGGAGGTTTGCCCATGTCCAATAATTTATTTAAGGAGGGATTATCATTTGATGATGTCCTTCTAGTACCAGATTATTCAGCCATTCTGCCAGATGAAGTACAAACCCGTACCCGCTTGACAAAAGAGCTTGAGCTAAATATTCCCATTGTCAGTGCTGCAATGGATACTGTTACAGAAGCTTTGACAGCCATTAGCATGGCAAGGGCAGGAGGATTGGGATTTATTCACAGAAATTTAAGTATCCAGGAGCAGACCATAGAAGTTGATCGTGTTAAAAAATCAGAAAGCGGGATGATTGTGGATCCCATCACCATTACTCCTGATGTCTCTATTTCTAAAGTGCTGGAAATCATGGCAAAATACAGGATTTCCGGTATTCCTGTTACACAGGGTGAAACGCTTGTGGGTATTGTAACAAATCGGGATTTAAGATTTGAAACCCAGTTGGATAAACCTGCCAAAGATGTAATGACCAGTGAAAATCTTGTTACGGTTCGTGAAAAATGTACTCTTGAAGAATCTAAAAAACTGCTTCACAAACACAGGATTGAAAAACTTCTTGTTGTTGACCATGAAGGCAAGCTAAAGGGTTTGATTACAATAAAAGATATTGAAAAAATTAAAAAATATCCTCTTTCCTGTAAGGATTCATTTGGAAGATTAAGGGCAGGAGCTGCAATTGGTGTTGGTGCTGACATGATGCAAAGAACTGAATCTCTATTAAAAGCAGGTGTTGATGCTCTTGTAATAGATACTTCCCATGGTCATTCAAAAAATGTAATTGATGCAATAAAAAAAATAAAACATGCTTTTCCTGAGAGTCAGCTTATTGCCGGTAATGTGGCCACTGAGTCAGGTGCAAAAGCATTGATTGAAGCTGGAATTGATGCTGTGAAAATTGGTATTGGTCCAGGTTCCATCTGTACCACCCGTATTGTTGCAGGCGTTGGTGTTCCACAATTGACAGCTATTGAAAACTGCAAAGAGATATCAAAACAAAGTGGAATTCCCATTATTGCAGATGGAGGCATTAAATTTTCCGGGGATATAGCAAAAGCTATTGGTGCAGGAGCTGACAGTGTCATGCTTGGAAGTCTTCTTGCCGGTACCAAGGAGAGTCCTGGAGAAATGGTTATTTACCAGGGTCGTTCCTATAAGGCATACCGCGGTATGGGTTCGGTTGAAGCCATGAAACAAGGAAGTTCGGATCGTTATTATCAAAAAGATACTGAGTTGGATGAAGAGCTTGTGCCGGAAGGTATTGTGGGACGAATTCCTTTTAGAGGTACAATAAGGGAAAATATTGTTCAAATGATAGGTGGTCTTAAAGCTGGTATGGGATATCTTGGTGCTGCCACAATTGATGAGCTTAAAGTGAAGGCAAAATTTATAAAAATCAGTTCGGCAGGTCTTAAAGAGAGTCATGTACATGATGTTATTATTACCAAAGAGGCACCAAATTACAGAGTTGAAAGCAGTTAAACACAAAAATGACCGATCTGAAATCCCAATTTTATCACCTTCACCTTCATACTGAGTATTCACTTCTTGATGGTGCCATCAGAATAGACTCTCTTTTTAAAAAATGTCATGAATATGGAATGGATGCAGTATCCATGACTGATCACGGCACCATGTTTGGTGCTGCTGAGTTTTATGAAAAAGCCATAAAAGAGTCAATTAAACCTGTTATCGGCTGCGAAGTCTATGTTGCTCCAAGGACTTTAAATGACAGAACCCAAATTGATCGTAAAGGTCTGCGTCATCTTGTGCTTCTGGCAAAGGATCGTGAAGGCTATGCCAATCTCTGCAAACTGGTTTCCATAGCTCAGTTAAAGGGTTTTTACTATAAACCCAGAATTGACAAAGAACTTCTTGCAAATTTTTCTAAAGGGTTGATAGGTCTTTCAGCCTGCCTTAAAGGAGACATCCCGCAATATATTATTAACAATAAATTAGATGAAGCAGATGATGCAGCCAGGTTTTATTTGAATACCTTTGGTGAGAATAATTTTTTTCTTGAAGTCCAGGAAAATGGTATAAAGATTCAGGACAAGGTAAATCAGGGTATTCTTGATATTAGTGAACGCCTATCCATACCAATGGTTGCAACCAATGACTGTCACTATCTTTCCAAAGGCGATGACAAAGCACATGAAATTCTGCTTTGCATACAGACCGGGGACACCTATGGCAATCCAGACAGATTCAAATTTGATTCAGATCAATTGTATTTTAAATCATCCCAGGAGATGATTGACTCTTTTGGGGAGTATCAAGGTGCAATTGAAAATACCAGGGAAATAATTTCAAGATGTAATGTTGAATTTGATGACAAGGTATATCATTTTCCAAAATATGCCACATCCAAAGATGAGTCAGAGGATGAAATTTTTAAATCAAAGGCCATGCTGGGTTTTGAAGAAAAGCTTAAAATCATTAAAAAGTTAAATCCGGATATTGATGAGCAGGCTTACAGAGAGCGTCTTGATTATGAGATCAATGTTATCCTTAAAATGGGATTCCCGGGATATTTTTTAATTGTTGCAGACTTTATAGAGTACTCAAAAAAAATCAATGTACCTGTTGGTCCAGGCAGGGGCTCTGCAGCAGGATCAATGGTTGCATATGCCATGGGTATAACAGCTCTGGACCCCATCGAACACGGACTGATTTTTGAAAGATTTTTAAACCCTTCCCGTATGAGCATGCCTGATATTGATGTTGATTTTTGTATTGAAGGCCGTGACCAGGTTTATAAATATGTTGTGGATCGTTATGGCGGTTCAGAGTATGTCTGCCAGATAATCACCTTTGGAAAACTCAAGGCAAAAGCTGTTATCAGGGATGTTGGAAGAGCAATCGGCGTTCTTCTATCAGAAGTTGATGAAATTGCCAAAATGATACCTGATAATGCTAAAAATTTGACTAAAGCCATTGAAGATGTCCCGGCAATCCAGGAAAAGTGCAGCGAATCTGAAGAAAAAACCCAGATGCTTGAGATTGCACTTTTACTGGAAGGTCTGCCAAGACATGCCTCCACCCATGCTGCAGGTGTTGTGGTTTCTGATAAACCGTTAAACGAATATCTTCCGGTATATAAAGGCAAGGAGGGTGAAACTCTTACTCAGTTTGACATGAATTATGTTGAAAAACTGGGATTGGTTAAATTTGATTTTCTTGGATTGAGAAATCTTACTGTTATAAAAAATTGTATCAAGTTAATTGAAAAACAGGGGAAAAACCCCCCGGATCTTCTGAATCTTGATTACAAAGATGCCAAAACTTTTGAAATGCTTCAACAAGCCGATACAACAGGCGTGTTTCAGCTTGAAAGCAGTGGCATGAAAGATCTGATTTCAAGATTAAAACCTGCA
Source organism: Thermodesulfobacteriota bacterium (assembly GCA_039714675.1). GTDB lineage: Bacteria > Desulfobacterota > Desulfobacteria > Desulfobacterales > Desulfobacteraceae > Desulfobacula. The sequence continues at coordinate 4,163 of JBDLIV010000002.1, read as the reverse complement.
AGTTTTTCAGATATCGTTGCCCTTGTGGCATTGTATAGACCAGGTCCTCTTGACAGTGGCATGGCAAACTCATATGTGGACAGAAAACATGGACTCGAAGAGGTGGTTTATCTTTTTGATGAACTTGAACCTGTATTAAAAGAGACATATGGAGTTATCCTTTACCAGGAACAGGTCATGAAAATTGCTTCTGTGCTTGCCAATTATTCCATGGCTGATGCAGACGGCCTTAGAAAGGCCATGGGTAAAAAAATAGTTGCCATGATGGAAGAGCACAGAGAACTGTTTTTAAAAGGAGCCGGCGAAAACAACCATGACCCCAAGAAAGCTGCCGAGCTATTTGATTTAATGGAAAAATTCGGAGGTTATGGCTTTAATAAATCCCATAGTGCTGCCTATGCCCTCATTGCCTTCCAAACTGCCTATTTAAAAGCAAATTTTACCCTTGAATTTATTGCAGCTCTGATGACCAGCGAAAAAAACAATTCCGATGCAGTTATTAAATATATGGATGAGTGCAGGAGCCATAAAATTAAAGTTCTGCCGCCGGATGTCAATGAAAGCGATGCCAACTTTAACGTTTCTGACGGATGTATAAGATTTGGCCTTGCTGCAGTAAAAAATGTTGGAGCCGCAGCTATTGAATCAATTATTGAGTCAAGAGATGAAAATGGAAAATTTGAAACGGTTTATGATTTTTGTGAACAGGTAAATACAGGCAAAGTTAATAAAAAAACCCTTGAAGCCTTGATAAAGTGCGGAGCATTTGATTCAACTAAAGCTAAGCGTTCGCAGTTAATGGCTGTTTTTGAGGATGCCCTGGATCATGGATCAAGAATACAAAAAGAGAAGGCAGATTCCCAGCTTGATTTGTTTGCAGATACAAATATGGGTGCTGGAATTCCGGTAAGCATCCCTAAATTACCTGATATTGATGAGTGGGATGAAAATCAACTTTTAATTTATGAAAAAGAATCTCTCGGGTTTTATATATCAGGCCATCCACTTGATAAATATGAAAAAATCATTCAGCAATATTCCAATGTAAACAGTGTTAGTATTCAGGATGTTGTAGATGGAAAAATGATTCGCATGGCGGGAGCTATGAAGATCCTTAAGCTTCATAAGACAAAAAAAGGTGATATGATGGCATTTTGTGCTGTTGAAGATCAGTCGGGTTCAATAGAGATAGTGGTATTTCCTGAGCTTTATGCAAAGACCCATATTATTCTTTCCGATGAACTTATTGTCATAGTAGAAGCCAAAGTTCAGAAAAAAGAGAATATTATAAAATTAATTGCTGACAAGATTGTTCCCATTGAACAGGCTGGTAAAGAGTGGACTAATGGTGTCTTGATTAACATTGATGCTCAAAACCACTCTTCCGACACACTTAAAAAAATCAAAACCACTCTTCAAAAATATCCGGGAGATTCCGTCACTTGTTTGAAAATTCAAACAGATGGAAAAATTCCAGTAATGGTGAAACTGGGGGATGAATATAAAACCACCAGTGATCCGGATCTTTTTGATGAAATATCAAAAATTGCAGGCAGGGAGAGTATTGAAGTAAGATGTGCTCCAATCAAAGACCCGCCCAAGAGAAACAAGCCCTGGCTTAAAAAAAAATCATCTAATTGCTGACACTTATATTATTGACAATCTGTCTGGCACTCCCAATAGTTTTTATAAGCAGTATATGATTTAATTTTTAGGCTTCTGACCTTTAACCTGAAGGTCAGAAACTAGGTTATTTTAAATTTTAATATAAGATTTTCCAATTATTGTTTGAAAATTCATAATTCAAATATATTAATAGTTTGACGTAAAAACCTTTTATGCTTATATATAATCTTTATAAATGACACAAAAGTTTAGCAATTATATTTGAAAGGAACATAGATGAGCTGGTTTGGTAAAATGGTTGGAGGAACAATAGGGTTCGCACTGGGAGGACCCATTGGTGCCGTTGCAGGAGCAGCATTCGGACATACATTTGTGGACAAAAAAGAGCAGGCATATCTCTCGTCAAGACCAGGGCCAGGAATGGGGGCAAGTCAGACTCTATCTTCCAATGAACAGGCCCAGCTTGTTTTTTTTACAGCTGCTTTTTCCATGCTTGCAAAAATATGCAAAGTAGATGGTCAAGTAACAGATAAAGAGATCAATGCCGTCAATATGTTTATGCAACATGACCTTCAGCTTGATTTCAACTCCCAGCAGACAGCACAGAATATTTTCAGACAGGCTGTAAATTCCAATGAAAGTTTTGATGCATTTGCAATGCAATTTTATTCAGTTTTCAGAACCCAGCCCAATATTATTGAGCTTATGATGGATGTATTGCTGCGGGTTTCTGCTGCAGACGGTTCTATTTCAAAAGAAGAAGAGCACACACTTTTAACTGCAGCAAAAATTTTCAACTATTCAAATTATGACTATGAACGGCTTCAGTCAAAATATGTTAAAACTGCCAATAAATTTTATGCTGTTTTAAAATGTGATGAAAACTCAACCAATGAAGAGATAAAAAAACAATATAGAAAACTTGTGAATGAATACCATCCTGACAAAATCGAAGCCAAAGGACTTCCCGAAGAATTTATTAAGTTTGCCAACACTAAATTTAAAGAGATTCAGGAAGCCTATGACAGTATAAAAAAAGAGAGAGGTATTTAATAAAACCTTTGAATAATCCTCCCTTTTGCCCAATTTCTACGTCAGTCTAAATTTTTAATCCTCAGCTCGAAGAGGAGCTTATGCTCACAATACTTAAGTGTATGTCTGCGGTTAAAAATTGAGTCTTCCTTGAACTAAAACAAAATTGAGCATTATTGAAAGGTTTTAAAAAAGGCCTTTTTCCTGGGCTATCTTTATATAAGTATCCATAAGTTTTGCCGGAGGTTCTTTTCTTTCTGTTTCCTGCTTATCTGCAAGGGAGATGGCATCAAATTCGCATACTGTGACACAGAGGCCGCATCCTATACACCTGTCAAAATTAACCATTGCCACAATATCTTCTTCATCCATTTCAATGGCATCCATGGGGCAGACTTCTTCACATGCCTGGCACCCTGTACATTCGTCATGATCAACAACAGCCTGGAAATTTGAACTGACAACTTTTGCAGGTTCTTCAAGCTCTTTTATATTCTTTAGAATCTGGCAGCAGCAGCTGCAGCAAAGACAGATATTGATAGGTTTTTTTGCATTGGAGGGCTGGGGCACAAGACCTTGTTTTACAGCTTTTTGTACAATATCAAGTGCCTCTTCATGGGATATTGTTCTGCCAATACCTCGGCTTTCATAGATATAAGCACCACTCCCAAATATCAGGCATGCTTCCATTAATTTACCGCACCCCCTGTCCATAATTTCATGTTCCTTTCTGCATATACAGGGAGCCACGAGTATTTTTGACTGGGATTTGATTATATTTTCAACCTCTTCATAATCCATAATATTTAGTTGAGTGTTAACAGCTTTTCCAACCGGCACTACTCTTAACTGCTTGGTTTTGTGCTTATACTGATCTTTCATAAGATATGGGACATATTCATTAAAATCTTCAATCAATTCTTTGGTAAGTCGATTGACCTGATATTCCCATATACCCACAACAAAATGCAGAAGCATAAAAGTATTAACACCTTCTTTATTTACATGAAGGATCAATCCTTTTACACCCATCTCAATTAGCATGGGTTCAATCTTTTTTGCATCTTTGCCAGCTCTTTTTGCAATCTGTTCAACTGGTTCAAGCATTAAAACAAGTGATAAAGCAAGCTCTGCCTCCTCTTTGGTGAAAAGCTGCTTTAAAATTCTAAGCTCAACACCTGATTCTGTTGCAGGATAACCGCTTGGTGTATTATCAAGATGAAGAGCAAGTTTTTTGTAAACATTTTCCATTATGAAATCTCCGTTGTAATTACTGTTTTATCGTCACACTTATCATATTTAAGATCAAGAATATTGCCTTTAAGATCAGGCTGTTTTTTTAAAAAAAGAGTTAAATAATTTGAAGTTATTGCCTTTAGCATACCTGTTGTTCTATCTGTTTGATTAAGTACAAGTCCCTCAAGCTTTTTATTAATATTGGCTTTTATGAATGCCATTTTTTTTCTCTTGCCAAGTTCACGCATTTTTGCACATCGTTGTTTTAT
>JBDLIV010000001.1:0-68872 GCA_039714675.1 Thermodesulfobacteriota bacterium | reverse complement strand
GGCCCCATCACATATATCAACAGCTGCGCTGCATGAATCCATAATTGAATCCATTTTTCCCAATGAAATCGGCAAAAAACTTCTAATAAAAAATTCAGCAGAGTTTAACTGGCCTTTGTAAAAATCAATATCTTTTTTACGAGGGTTATTATTCAGCTTTTTTTCTGCAATCATCGCTCTCCATAAAAGCATCCATGCCATTGTTATATCCCCTGTTACTTCCAGGAACATACAGGCAAAAGAATATGCAGTGAAAATGTCTTCACTTTTGGCTGACCGGTCTAATTGTCTTGCAAGCCTGCTAAATTTGCTAACAGCATTCCCAAGAGATATGGCCATGTCTTTGATGGTGCTGATTTTTTTAGCATCTCCAATGGTCTTTAAGATTTCGTTAACAAGGGTCAGGAATAATGTATTTTCTTTCATTGCAAGCTTTCTGCTTAAAAGATCAATGGCCTGGATTCCGTTAGTCCCCTCGTAAATCGTTGTAATCCTTACATCCCTTAATATCTGCTCCACAGGAAATTCTCCTGTATAACCATATCCGCCTAAAACCTGGACGGCCATATTACAGATATCAAGTGACCTGTCGGTAACATATCCCTTTGCAATGGGAATCAAAATATCAATAAGGTCCTGATATTCTTCTTTTTTCCTATTATTTATACTCAATGATTTTTTATCTTCCAGGCTGGCAATATAACAGAGAAGGCTTCTCATCCCTTCAGTATACATCTTCATGGAAAGCAGCATTCTGCGGACATCGGGATGCTTGATTATGGCTACAGGTTTCTTATCCCGGCTTGCCGGCAGGGGGCCCTGGATTCTTGTTCGTGCATAGCTTAGAGCATTGAGATAAGCTGAAGATGCGCATGCAAGTCCCTGTGAACCCACCATGAGGCGCGAATGATTCATCATGACAAACATGGCCTGAAGGCCTTTATTTTCTTCTCCCAGAAGAGTTCCAATACATTTTCCCCTGCTTCCAAGGGCCATGGAACATGTAGGGCTGCCATGGAGACCCATTTTTTCTTCTATTCCGGTACAGATAATGTCATTATGGTCTCCGAAACTGCCGTCATCATTTATCAGAATTTTAGGAACTATGAAAAGTGAAATCCCTCTGCTTCCTTCCGGGGCACCTTCAATTCTTGCCAATACCAGGTGAATAATATTTTCAGTCATGTCATGATCACCACCACTGATGAAAATTTTATTTCCGGAAAGAGAGTATGTTCCATCCTGGTTCTTTACAGCCCGGGTTTCAAGGTCTCCCAGGTTTGATCCTGATTCTGACTCGGTAAGGAGCATTGTACCGCTCCAATGACCTGTATATAATTTTTTAAGATATAATGATTTTTGCTTGTCTGTTCCGAATTTTTCAATTATCTGGCCGGCGCCAGGATTTAATCCTGCAACCATTAATAACGACAGGTTGGCACCAATCAAATAGTTCTGAGCCATGACATTAAGAGTTTGCGGGATTCCCTGCCCGCCCCATTCCGGGTCCCGATCTGGTGCAAACCATCCTCCCTCTGATAACTTGTCCCATGCAGGTTTAAATTGAGCAGGAAGCATTACTCTGCCATTTTCATATCTGCAGCCCTCTTTATCACCTATTTTCATGGTAGGCAGAATCTCTTTGACTGCAAGGTTGCGGGCCTCGGTGATGATCATATCAATCACTTTTTTATTGAAATCAGCAAACCTATCATGTTTACTGAATCTGCTGATTTCAAATTGTTCGTGAAGAACAAAATCAACATCTCTTCTGTCTGCTATTGCCTGTGCCATGTTAAGTCCTGCTGCTCAGTGATTCCATACCATTTTCAAATGCTTTGCGGTTCAGTTCCACATATTTAGGTGGAAAGGTCCGGGCAAACACATTGAACAGCTTATCCTGATCTATTGGCAGAATATTGGTTGCTGCCACTGCTCCAAGCATTATGATATTGCTTAAAATCGAATTACCCATATCTAATGCAATTTGTGTAGCATCCACTGTCCACATTGACTTGCTGTTTGTCTGTATTAATTGCAGAACTGAATTGATATCAGGATACTGGGTTTCACCTGCCATGACTGACATTGGCATAAGAGTGCGGGTATTGACAATGACCTGCACATCAGGGTTGCCAAATTGTCCTAAAATTCTTAAACCCTCCATAGGTTCAAGTGCAACAATCAAATCTCCAAGACCTTTGGGAATAATTGGAGAAACCTGCTCATTGCCGGAAAGACGCAAATGACTCATCACAGAACCGCCCCGCTGGGAAACACCATAGGTTTCTCCAATGGTAACTTTATAACCCTGCTCCACAAATAACTGCCCAAGTATCTGTGAGGCAAGAACATTTCCCTGCCCACCGACTCCGGCAATTATTACATTAATTTCATTTTTTGTTTCCATTTTTAACTTGCCTCTGAAATGATTGCCTGGTGTTGGCAGATTTGAGTACACACACCGCAGCCGGTACATACAGCCTGATCAATTTGTGCCTGTTTTTTTTCTGCATCCCATATTAAGCCGGGACATCGGAAGGTTCTTGTACAAAATCGATTGCATCCACAGTCATCTCCAAGGCATTTTTCTGCATCAACGCTGATACTAAAGGCCGGAGCTTTGCTTTTCACCGCAACCAGAGCGCATTCTCTTTTAAGTATCAGTACTTTTGCTCCTTGTTTTTCACGAAGCAGCCGGATGATTGTTTTTATGGTGGTGTCAAGATCATACGGGTCCTGAATCTCAGGCTCAAGTCCTATAGCACGGCAGATATCAGCAATTTTTACCGATGGCACCTGACGTCCCATTGCATCTTTACCAAGGCCTGGATGTGGTTGAAATCCGGTCATGGCAGTGGCATCATTATCAAGGATCAGCAACAGAAAATTTGAACCGTGCTGATTGGCATTGAGCAAAGCAGGAATAGCACCATGATAAAAAGTTGAATCGCCACAGACAGCTATAACAGGCTGGTCAAGCCCAAACTGTTCAAGCAGGCCCATCCCGGAGGCAATGCCAACACCCGAACCCATGGCTTGCATAGTGTTCATCTGCTGATATCCTGCAGGGCCTGCACCCATGCCATAACAGCCGATATCCCCAAGGACAAAACCATCTCTGCCGTCACGAATCAATGCTTTTTTAATTGCCCAATATGTGGCCCGGTGGGGGCAGCCGGCACAAAAACCGCTGCCGCGTTCAGGCGTATTGTTTTGCACAGCAGCCTTGACAGCCTCGCTATATTCTGCTGATCTGGGAATAAATTCAATATCAAGTTTTTTGCATAAAAGATCAATAATCAAATCCGGGGTCAACTCGCCAACCGGCGGGAGATCTTCTGTAAGTTTTCCTAAAAATTTAGTATTGGAAAATTCAGGTCTGCCAGCACACAGTTCTCGAATATTACCTTCAAGAAAGGGGCCGCCATCTTCAACAAATATAATTGTCTGGGTTTTAATCAGATGCTTAGACAAAAATTGCTCCGGCAGCGGAGAGGTTGTTCCTACTTTAAGAATTCCTGTGCGCTTTGATACATCCAGGCAACGCACGGCATCTTGACTGTAAAAAAGGCCTGCACCGCTTGTCACTAACATCAATTCCGGATTTTCAGGGCCTGAATAATAATTGTAAGGTGAGTTTTCAAAAATCTCCCGGCATTTGCTGAACTTTTGTCGCAGTCCCTTATGGGCATTTGTTGGGGACGGTATGTTGATAAATGGTTTTGACCTGTCAAAAAACGGTTTTACCTCATTAGTGGATAAAGACCCCAGTTCCACATTGCCCCTTGCATGGGACAATCTTGTGACACTTCTTACAAGACATGGCAGTTCCAATTTTTCTGAAAGTTCAAAAGCCTCAACAACCATATCTTTGGCTTCCTGAAACGTTGATGGTTCAAACAGGGGCAGTTCGCCCATTTTTGCAAACAGCCGGGAATCCTGCTCATTGGTTGATGAAATTCCACCCGGATCATCGCAGACAACAAGTACCAGTCCGCCACGAATTCCTGAAAGGTTAAGGTTAAGCAAAAAGTCAGAAGCAACATTCAATCCATTCTGTTTCATTGCAGCCAGGCCTCTCAGTCCGGTCATTGCTGCCGATGCTGCCACTTCAAGAGCCACTTTTTCATTAACTGACCATTCTACATGAATGCCCATTTCAGGCCCGACTTCCGCCAAAGCTTTAATGATATCTGACGAAGGATTTCCAGGGTATGCTGCACAGATACTGACACCAGCCTCCAAAGCTCCCCTGGCAATTGCTTCATTTCCCATGAATAAAGCTGTTTCGCCTGTTTTATTGCTAACAATCATATTCATTCAAGATTCTCCTTTTTATTTAAGGCTGCCCGCTTCAATTTTTCAAGATTTCCTTCAGGAACGTCCTTAAATTCCAATAAGCCATGGGATTTTGCTGTCTGTATCAGTTTTTCACCGGCGATGGTCCTGACAAGTGTATGATTCCAGGACTTTGCTGTCTCCCACCCTTCCTTTAACCTGGCAGAGCCAACAGAGATGTCACTGAATTCCGCAGTCATATCAATGCAGCTGTTGCAGGCAGGGTTGATACAGGGCATTAAATCATCAAGAGAGATATCTGTTTCACCGGTCGGGGTAAACACCTTTAAATTATGATATTTACTCGGCGGTATATCCATGCCCAGCACATTTTTAAGACCGACATGTTCATCAATGACTTTTTTTAAAGCCTCCCATGAAAATGTCCAGCCGCAGAAAAGGCCTATGACCAGTTTCAATTTTTTAATATTGGCTTGTATCCTTGGATCATTACTCAACCTCATTTTGGCAAGAGCCAGCGCCTGGCACGGGGTTGCCACCACTCCGATTTTCTGTACCTCGTTTTTGGAGGCCAGAGCATTGAATTCAGCCACGGTGGGAGAAACAACAAACTTGCTTTTTGCAAACTCAAGAATCCGGGAAGAGTCGGTAACCGCAGTTTGCTTCGGCAAGAGAACATCCTGTTCTCCTGCCAGTACAGCAGCATCAATCACCCCCTCTGACAATGCAAGAGAAATCAGAGTTGAGACTGTCCCTCCGTGCTGGGCATTTATCCGAATATCCTGATCACTGGATCTTGTAATACAGAATTCTTTTACAGAACCAATCTCGCTTGTGATATCTTGCTTGTCAAACATCAGGGATTGCAAAGCTTTGAAATCAGTCGGTGTTCCCGGGCAGATATCATAACAACTGCCTTCCTGCAAATCACAATGATATAATGGGATAATCCTATCCTCATAATATTCAGTATATGGACAAATATTGACACATGCCCCGCACTGGGTACATTTCTGCTGATCAATTACCTGCTGCTTCAGGTTATCCTTTGCACTGTTTTTCATTAATTCACCTTATCGTTTTTCCCGCATGTCCACAAAAGCACTGTTCCCATAAACACCCCGTCCATTGCCGATTGGGCCCCAGCCCGGGTTTGGAGGAAGATCATACTTAAGCCAGGTTTCGTACCAGGCCTGGTCTGCCTTGATATAGTAATCCAAAGGCAGGACAGGATGTCCGCCCAGAGCAGAAAGAGGCTCAATGCACCAGCTGTCAGGATGCGGAACAACTCCATGGGACATGAAAAAATCAAGACCTTCACGCAAAGATGCGATTGCCTGGTCTACATCTTTAAATCCGTATGGTTGTGCCATTTCAACGCCTGCTACATAGTTAGGGCTTACCCTGCCATCGCCAAAGATGTCTACTGCTTCTATGGTTCGCCTGATCCATTCGTCCCTTCCAATGTTTTTTTCTTTTCCTGGACAAAGTGTTTTAAATAATTTTTTATCCCAGACTTCATAATTGGGATTATAGGAAGTGACCCCGGCTTCATAGAGCCTTTTGACATCTTCTTTTGAACCCGGATCAACAATCAGGGCTATTGGTGTCCGGTTCCCGATCCTTCCTCTTATTGCATTTACAAAGGAAAGATGGAATTCATTGGCAGTCATTCCTTTAAGTTTCGTTTTGATGGTGCCCGCAGTCATGATAAAGCAAACCATCCGGTTTGCCAGTGATTCCTTGTTGTCTACAAACATGCTTTTGTGCATGCCTTCAAGCACTGTTGCAATTTTTTCAGGGTCCTTGACCGTATCATAGACAACGTGATCTGCCTGGGTCCCGCCTTTTCTTTTCTTCAAATCCCGAAGGTTTGCATTGATGTCACAGAACAGGCATTCATCCCCTGTGCTCCAGTTTGAGCAGGTTCTATTAATTGTGGCAAAGGCCTGACGTCCGAAAAGAAGTGGTATCATCTGCCCATAACCAGTTCCATCTTCAAGTTTCTGACTGTAATATTCAGGAATGGTAGGATATTCAACCTCGGCTATTTTCTTCTCTCCTTCGTATAAAACAATATTACCATCCCGTGCATCTATCAGGTATGGAGTCTCACCGCCCACAGATACCCTGACAACGGTTTTTCTCAGCCCATAAGGCCCGCCTGAAAAGACAATATCTTCCGGAACTCTGTATGTTTCATCTTTTCCCATCTCATCATGGGCAATACGATCATAGGAAAATAGAAAATAGGATTTAAGGCGGCATCCTTTGGCAGCTTCCATAGCTGCATCAGTAAATTTTATACCCAGCCTGAGAAGATCTTCTTTGATAATAACTTCAAAAGGGACTTCCGGGTAACGATCAAAATAAAATTCTAAATTTTTTTGTTCTGCATTCATTATTATAATAACTCCTTGTAAATTAAGGCTTAATCTTTAAGATTGTTGATTTGCCCTCTGTTTTTTGTATTTTCATTAGATTGTGTGAAATTCTTTGCCAAGCTCTGTCCATACTTTTCGGGATCGTTCTATTGCTTTTGAAGGAATACAAAAAACAACCCTGAAATAGCCCGGCGCATTGAAACCCGAACCAGGCACCAGCAGCAGTCGTTTTTTACTGGCTGCCTCAATAAAAGCAACATCATCTGCAATGGGTGATTTGGCAAAAAGATAGAACCCGCCCTGTGGCTTGGCTGTTTCAAATCCTGCCGATGTAATAATTTCATAAAGGAGATCCCTGCGACGATGGTAGGCATCAATGTTCGGCATTACATGTTGAAGATCTGCCACGAGAAGCTGCATTAAAGATGGGGCATTTACAAAACCAAGGGTGCGGTTGGCATGAACCATTGCCGCTTCAAGGCGTTTAAGATCAGCACAATTTGGGCTGGCAGCAAGATAGCCGATTCGCTCACCGCCAAGGCAGAGATCTTTTGAGTGGGAATATGCAATCAAAGCATTGTCAATGTACTTGAATATGTGAGGAAATTTAATCCCGCCATAGAGGTATTTTCGGTAGGGTTCATCATTAATGACATAAATATCACTGTTTAATGCCTTGCTGCGGGTACGGACAATATCTCCCAACTCTTTGATCTGGTCTTCCGGGTATACCACACCGGTAGGATTGTTAGGGGAGTTAAGCAAAATAGCTCTGGTTTTTTTTGTTATGGCATTTTCAATTGCTGTTATATCGAGTTGAAACTTACCGGTTGTTGGCACAACAACTGATTTGCCACCGTGATTGTCTATCCATGCAGGATATTCGAGAAAATAGGGTGCCAGTATAAGAACTTCATCTCCAGGATCAAGAAGAGTTTTCAGGGCTACATTTATAGCTCCACCAGCCCCGCATGTCATAACAACCTGTGACATCTGCATTTCCATATTGCAATCCTGTACAATATTCCGGGCAATTGCTTCCCTGACCTGGGGAAAACCTGCATTGGGCATATAGGCGTGGGTGTTTGGCGGTGGATCATCAACTAACCCTTTAAGGGCTTGAAGGCATGTTGCAGGCGGGCCTTCAGGAGGGTTGCCAATGGTAAAATCAAAGACATTCTCCTCTCCATATTCAGCCTTGAGCTGAGCGCCTTCCATGAACATTTTTCTAATCCATCCCCCTGACTCAATTGCTATTGCCATTTTTTTTGAAATACCCATACTTTTCCTCGTTAAAATTTTATATAAATCCGACTGCCTTAAACATTGTAATTTTGCTGATTTTACTGAACTTCAATTTTTTTAACATTCTAAATATATTAAATTAGAATGTCAAGAAAAAAGAAAAACAAAAAATATCAAAGAAAACGACTGTGCATCTTTAATGAATAATGGCTATATTTGTGAAGATTAAAAAAAGATTATTTAAAATGTCAAAATCCTTTTTAAATAAAATTTCCTGATAATTTTAGCCAATCAAGTGAAGAGAACCTGACACAGAACCTGCTAAAAAGGAATTTTATCTCTCTCCTTGGCTAAGTAAAATTTTTTCATCTGTAAGTTTTTCGCCAGCCGCTTGTGCAAAAAGATTGATCAAATCATTTATTGCGAGCTTTTGCTTTTCTTCTTTTCCCAAATCAACTATGATTTTTCCTCTGTGCATCATTATTAAACGGTTACCATATTTTAAAGCACATTCCATATCATGTGTTATCATCATGGTTGTTAGCTTTTCCCGCTTTATAACCATCTCTGTTAAATCGAAAACAATCTGAGCTGTTCTTGGGTCCAGGTTGGCTACATGTTCATCGAGCAGTAAAACCGAGGGTTTGCTGATGGTGGCCATAGTTAAAGCGATGGACTGCCTTTGACCACTTGATAGAGTACCCACAAGTGCATCTAACCGATTTTCCAATCCAAGTCCGAGAGGATTTAGAGCAAAACGAAACAATTCTCTCCGTTCCCTATTAATAGCTGTTTTTAGCCCTCTTTGCTTACCACGCAATAATGCAAATGCAAGATTTTCTTCTATTGTTAGATTCCCGCCCGTTCCAACCTTGGGGTCCTGGTGTACCCTGCCAAAATACTTTGCCCGAACATATTCAGGAAGATAAGTTACATCTTCACCGTTAATGCTTACTACGCCCTGTTCAGGAGGGAAAAGACCGGCTATAACATTCAAAAGAGTGGTTTTACCGGCACCATTACTACCTATTATAGTTATGTAATCTTCAGGATGAATTTTAAGACTTACATCATCCAGGGCTGTAACTTCATCCACTGTATCTTTAGAGAAAACCTTGGAAATTTTTTTTACTTCAAGCAATGCTGATTTTTTATCCATTTGATTAACCTCCTACCACCTTTCTGCGGGCGGTATCCATTCATTACGGATTCGTTTCTTAATGTATGGAATCGCCATGGCAGCAACCACCAAAACAGATGTGACCAATTTTAAATCACCTGGCGGCATTCCTAACCTGAGAGCAACAGTAATAATAAGACGATATATAAAAGCCCCAACTACTGCAGCCAACAATAATCCAGCTACTCTCCGCGGATGTAATAATGTTTCTCCGATGATGACGGAGGCAAGTCCTATAACAACCATTCCTATCCCCATCCCAACATCGGCAAAGCCCTGGCTCTGGGCTACCACTGCACCTGCTGTGGCCACAAGACCGTTTGCAATTGCAACCCCTATGATTAAATTAATATTTGTATTAGAACCAAGACCACGAACCATTTCTTCATTATCTCCTGTGGCCCTGAGCCCTAAACCGAATTCAGTCCGCAAAAACCAAATTAACATTGAAACAACAATGATGATGATCAATAAAGCAACGATAATGGACAGATAGATATTCCCGACACCTAGCTTTAAAACCCCTCCAACCTGATCAAAAATAGTCGATTCTCGCAGCAGTGAAATATTGGCTCCTCCCATAATTCTAAGATTTACCGAATAGAGTCCAACCATCATTAGAATCCCAGCCAGCAGAGCAGGCAGTCTCAGTGTGGTATTAAGAATGGCGGTGAGAGCTCCGGCACATAAACCAACCAGCATAGCTGCTAAAACGCCAATAAAAGGATTAAAGCCTTTCACTAAAAGCACAGCAGTGGTAGCACCACCTAGAGCGTAGCTTCCGTCAACAGTGAGGTCGGGAAAAGCTAAGACCCGCAAAGTCAGATAAACGCCGATAGCAACGAGGCCATAGACAAGCCCTTCATATAGTGAAAAACCAAGTATATTACCAATTATATCCACGCATTCCTCCTATGATGGCGGGAATTCCATGCCTGCCTGATAGCTCTGTTATTTTATTAAAGATATTGAACATTGTCTTTCAGTCGAAAGACAACAGGCCAAGACTTAGCGGCATGGAATATCTTCCATCCCTATTCATTTATTTTATCGTTTTAGTAGCCCGGTTTAATACTGATTGAGGAATGTCTACATCCATTCGTTCAGCTGCTGACAGGTTGATGAAAAGATCTGTCAATGGAGCTTTAACAACAGGGATATCTCCTGGATTCTCGCCCTTGAGTACACGAACGGCTATCTTGCCGGCCATTTTGCCTAATTCATAATAGCTAAACCCAACAGCACAAATTGCGCCCTTTTCAACAACACTTCCCTCTGCAGCAAAAAGTGGTATTTTATTAGCCTCACATATTTTCAAAACAGAGCCTAGCGAAGACACCACTGTGCTGTCAGTAGGAACCCATATGGCATCAACCCGACCGATGAGTGAATTTGCAGCAGCATAAACATCGGCAGTAGTAGCTGCTGTTGCTTCAATAATTTTAGTAATCCCAAAATCCGCAGCAGCTTTTTTAAGTTCTTTGATCTGCACAACTGAATTTGCTTCACCTGCGTTATAAATAGTACCCAGCCTCTTAATACCAGGTAATATTTCTTTAAAAAGTTTTAATTGAGGACTTATTTCAACCCAATCACTCGCTCCGGTACAGGTGCCACCGGGTTTATCCCAGCTGTCAACCACTTTGGCTGCTACAGGGTCGGTCAAAGCGCTGAAAATAATCGGAATCTTAGTGCCCTTTGCAGCAGCTACAGCGCCTTGAGTACTTACAGTAGAAATACTGTAAATCAAATCCTTTTTCTCTGTTACAAATTTTTTGGGGATGGATGCCACTAAAGTCATATCTCCTTCAGCATTTAAAAAATCATAAGCGATGTTTTTCCCCTTGCTAAACCCTTCCTCGGCCATCTGATCATAAAATCCTTTTCGAGCAGCATCAATGGCAGGATGCGAAATTATCTGGGTCACGCCGATTTTATAGGTTTTAGCCATAACAGGTGTTAAAAACATTCCTGTCAGTACTATTGTCAAAATGATACTAAATAATCCTTTTTTCATGGGTAATACCTCCTAATATAAAATTTTAAAAATACCTTCCAGTTTGTTTCATAGACTATCCGGGCATCACCTCCTTGTTAAAATTTTATTTAAAAAACGCTGTTAGCAAAGCAACTTTGTTCTACTAATTTTTTAGCACGCCTTTAATATCGGTAAACCAACAAAATATTTAGCATGTTAATATTTGCAATATTGAAATGTCAAGAAAAAAATATTAAAAAAAATCCAGTAAATTATTATACCATAATTAATCAATAATGCCTATTTTAAAGGATATTATAGAAAAAAATTTTGAAATGTTAAAAAAATTTTGAAAAAGAATATCTGACTGAATTTAACAATCTAAATATTTTTATTGACTAAAGCATTTCACAAGAATATTTATGTATCAAAATAATAAATTTTAATTTTCAAAGTATGAAATGTTAGGTAACAATTTAAAAAGTTAACTTTAGCTGCAAAAGAAAAGTAAAACAAGAATGAAATCTTTAAAAGAAGATGCTTATGACCGCATATATACAGATATTCTAACCTTGGAATTAAAGCCCGGACAATACCTTTCTGAGAATTTTTTACAAAAAGAGTATAATATCAGCAGATCTCCGGCCCGCACAGTACTCGTACAGCTTGAACACGAAAAACTTTTGCAGAATATGGGGCGCAAAGGCCATATGATTAGCCCTGTAACCATCCAGGACATCAGAAATGTTTTTCAGTTACGGATTTTTTTAGAGCCCCCTGCGGCTAAACTTGCAGCAGGCAGGGTGGATACTGAAAAATTAGCTGAGCTTGACTCGATTTTTAGTGCCGCAGTCAAGGATCATTCATCCGGGAAAAAACCCTTCTTGGCAGTACACAAGGCGAATAAAGATTTCCATTTGGAAATTGTTAAGGCCGTTGGCAATAATCAATTAGTGGATATGCTCAAAAAATTAGTTGAGATAGATCACCGCATCCATCATTTGATGGCTACATCAAGTCCTGACCTGGAACATTGGAGTTGGGATCATAAAGAGATAAGAAATGCGCTGATAAATAAAAATGGTGCGGCTGCGGAAAAAAAGGTACGCAAACATATTGAAGAATCCCATGATAAGGTCATGTCCTATATTATGAATTTGCCCAGCATTACAAATACAAATATTTCAGGCTGACTCATGCCGGTTTATCTATAAAGTTTTTGAAGAATGAGGCACCCATTGCACTTTTTTTGTTTTTACAACAGAAGGAATCAGGCTCAAAGTGACAATGAACACAAAAACCATGATCGAACTTAACAGGATCAACGTGTCGTAGCTGCTTAATATCAAGCCCTTAAAGAGCCAGGTTTCGGATAAAACGCCGTACTCTATGATTTTACCGCTGACTATGCCGGAAACGGCTGCTCCCCCTACTTGAAGGGTCATGCAAAGAGAAATAATAACAGATTTATGTTTTACAGGTGCCAGTGCCATCATTTCAGATGTAATTGCAATTGATGATGATGCTTGAATAAGACCGAGGCTGAACGTAAGAAAACCGAAATAGTTTACCAGGGCAACAGGGACTAAATCCCTTAATATTACCAGAAATAAAAATATAAAATATAAAAAATGAACCATGAGAAAAACCATTTTTGTTCCAAATTTATCCACCATTTTTCCGCCTGCATAAAAGCCGATCAATGATCCCAAAAAAAGCATAGTACCCATATGCACAATGGCATCATCGGGAAAATCCAGTACATTTTTTTCAAGAAGTCCCATTGTGACAGGCCAGGTGCCTGTTGCAAGCATTATTAAAAAACAATATGCACAAAAAGGCATATACCCGGGAATTTCCGGTATACTGGCAGCTATCTCAAGAATAGATTTGTTTTTAGATATATTTTTTTCAATTTCCGGAATTTTTAAATAAAGAAATATTTGAAGGACAAGGAGGCATGTAAAAAAAGCCAGTATGAGTTGATAGGTACCAAGACCTGCATTCTTCTCCAGGATAAATGTCAGGATAAAAGAACAAGCAATAGCACAAATCTGCCAGGAAACCCGCAAGTTGCCAAAAAAAGCCCCTCGAATTTCTTCCGAAATCAAGGGGCTTAAGAGAGCAAACCATCCTGATAAAAGTGCTGATATCCCGATACTGAAAAAACCAATTCCTGTGATAATGAATTTGATTGCAATCTGCTGTTCAAAAAAGCCAGCTGATATGATTAGACAAAAACCTATAATCGTTAGAATAATTCCAGATACTCCAATTCTCTTTTTGCCGTATCTGTCAGCAAAATAGGCAAACGGAATTGATATAAAAAACATGATACCTGCAGGCAGTGTCAGAAGTATTAAGACATCTGAACTTTTAAATCCAATTTTTAAAAAATATGAAAGTAAAAATCCATTCTTAAAAAAAAGTTGGGGCATAATACTTACACAGACAGTAAGAACAATGGTCAACATAATTTTATTTTTAAACAAATTCATTCCACCATATCTTACGCCGTTTCCTGTGAACCATTTGATTTTTGTACTGAAACTTTATTTTTAGCCTGTTCCTCTCTTTCTTCGATTTTGCGCCTGATGATGGCGTGCTGTTTTGCATCTAATGGAAAGTTCCAGATAACCAGACCGGCAATCACTGCAACAACCCCTGGTATTCCTGCATAGGAGATCATAAGACCGATATTGGCAAAGCTTTCGTTTACTACAGCTTTTGCATCATAGCCAAACATAGATAAAAGCAGGAATGCAAGCCCACCGCCTATGGCCATATTTGCTTTTGATACAAATCCCAGAATAGCAAAATAATTAGCAGTTTTGTTTACGCCTGTTTTTAAAAGATCCACATCAACAATATCTGACACCATAGAGTGAGGAACAACCAGAGAGCAGCTGCCAACAAAGCCGTTAAACAGTGAAACCAGGAAGAAGGGAATTAGCGCAGATGGACCCGGTTCAATTAACAGCATCATGGGAAAAATCAGGATACGTGCCATCATGGCAAGAGCCCACGGGCGGGGTTTGCCGAATTTTTTAACCATTTTTATCCAGAAAGGCATAAAAACAATAGCAGACATTGTATATACTGCTGTAAGCATGGAAAATTGTTCGCCAAGTTTTAAATAATTATCCATAACAAGAAAATAAAGAGACAGATCAATACCTGTTGCCAGGCCGGATGTGACAGAAACAATCATGAATTTCCAGAACAGTTTGTTCCCTTTTATGGCCTTAAAGGAATCAAAAAGTGAGCCTGCCGCCTGTGTGGAAACATATTCTCCCTCTGACACAAAAAATATAGGCAAAAGAATAAATATCGGAGTGCAAATAATAATGATCCATGGAAGAAAATACATGTTTTCCGGTCCCATTGCCGTAGTTTTGGTTATGGGATATAATGCCAGAGGCATCAGCAGTAAGAAAAAAGATCCAACACTGCCGGTCATGTTTCGAAATGCAAATACCTTGGATTTTGTGACGTAATCAGTGCTCAGTTCACTGGCCCAGGCATTGTGGGGGATGGATATCAGTGTCCAGGCCTGGTAGGCGCAGATAGACCAGAATGCAAAATAGAATATTCCGGCATCAGGCGGTGGAATAAAAAGAGGGCGTGCACATATCATAGCCAGAATACCCCCGGCAATCATCCATGGTTTACGTCGGCCAATGGGTGTTTTTGTTCGATCTGAAAGATATCCGATAATGGGATCAGTGATTGCATCGATAATTCTGGAAACAACGAGAATCATCCCGATTGAAGCCATGGTGATTGATGTATGCTCTGAATAATAGGCAGGCATAATTGATCCCAGTGGCAACACAAACATAATAGTTGATAGTACCGGTAGAGAATAAACCGAAAGCAATGGGAATGAAACTTTATTCATCATAATAATTTTCCTGTTATAAGTTATTTACTATTTGCCATTATTGGCAAATTAATATGTGAAGGGTTAATTGAATTACGATATATGGTAAAAACAGGGATTGCATCACCTGCCGGAACTCGCTCAAAAGTCTCGCTGTCCGCACCTGCAATACTTATCCTGATTGAACGTCCTTTTTTAAACTGATACGACGTAGGCAGCATTTCTATTACAAGCTCGACTATCTCTCCTTGCTCAATGTCTGCACTGTCGTTCTTTAAATGCGAGTGGTAGGGAACAAGCATTGGATATGGTGGTTCTGATAACTTGCGCCGTGATGCACGCAAGACCCCTTCTGTCACATAAACCACATCGCCTTCTGGCCCAACATCTTCAAGATAGACAAAAACAGCGCAATCAGGGGTGGTACATGCCATTTGAATATTTACTACAGGATGCCCTGTGACTTCCATGTTTTCTGCCAAAGTAGGCGTGGTATAGGTCAACAGACATGCCTGCTGCTCGTTTCGCTTGGGATAGCCAATATCCACAGCCGGATTTTCTGCATCACCAAGATTACAGATGGTATGCCAGCGGTTATACATGCCGCTGGAAGCAGAAAAATCAACCTGGTACTCATCAAAAACCATATCCTTATCTATATCAGCATTTGGAAAGATTTTGGTCAATTTGTTATTTTCAGAAAAATAAAATGCTGTATTCTGTGACTCTGCCGGCGGCCATTCTGCTGATGCTTTCCATTTTTCTTCGCCCATTGTAAAATAATGCACAGGGTGTTCGCTATAAACGCCGGTATCAATTTCTTTTAAATGAAAATCAAAGAAACGGAGCATCTCAAAAATACGTGAAGAGCCAGGACGGCGACTTGGACTCCAGGGGCTGATATTCTGGCCTGCGCCATGATCCCATGGGCCAATGACAAGTTTATGTTTGCCGTTGTTATTATGTATGTGGAATCTTGCAACCGTACCCCGGAGAAAAGCACCGTCAAACCAGCCGCCTATACTGTAAATTGCTGCACCTGATTTTTCTACATCTTCAATATAATAGGCAGGGGTATTCTCTACATGGGTAAAAGAGAAACCTTGCTCTTTCAGCCCTGGAATTTCACTGTCCCTGAATGAAGCAACCTTTGTCATTTCATAGGTGTCACCATTAATTTTATGCCCGGCAACCACCTTTTTTAATTTTGAGCTGTCTTTATCTTCATCAACAGGCATTACACCAAGGGAAAGCAGATCAGAAAACCAGTCACCTGTTTCTTCCCCGGCATTGACAAGCTGATGGACATTTGCACTCCACATTTTAACAAGCCGTTCGCAGAACACACCGCCGGGATGAGTGAATTCATCATAAACATCGGTAAAGGCAAACTGGGGGACAGCAGCAACTATCGCGGGGTGCCTGACCGCTAATGACATATATGACGATACGCCCATATAGGAAACTCCTTCCAAACCGATTCTGCCGTTAGACCAGGGCTGTGATATGATCCATTCCGCTATTTCATAGGCATCATCATTTTCACTTTTAGTCCTGTTTGCCGGTCTGTCTCCGCTGGATGCACCTGTACCGCGGACATCCACCATCACATAGGCGTATCCTCGGGGAACAATATAATCAATGTAATAAGGCGCACCCGTAAGAATTTTATTGTACGGCGGACGGATTTTATGAACACGCCCATAGCAGGTTTGATTGACCAGCGTTGGCAGCTTTTCTATATTTTCAACTTTGTTTGGCAGATAAACGGAGATGGCAATTTCAGCTCCATCAGACATTGTCAGATAGAGATGTTTTTCCTGAACCCTTCCGGGATAGCGTTTATTTTCCATGGTATTTTTAAAAGGGGCAGTATCATACCATAAAGCATCGCTCCCGGGCGGACGGTCGTCTTTTGTTCTGCCAGCCCAGTACACAGCGGCTTTACCTTGTGGACCGAGGTCTCCTATAAAATCCCACATCAAGTCTTCCGTAATTTCATTTCTGACTTGAAACTCTTTTGAAGCTTGGTTCATGACTTATTCCTAATAAATAATAAAATTCTGATCTTTAAAAGATAAATATTCGGCATATAATGTAAATGTTTGGTCAGTGCCCATATTTATTTTGTTTATTGTTTTGCATCTTCCTGGACAGCAAACGATTCATATTGTTTAACCAGATCTTTTTTTAAAACTTTTCCAAGAGAATTGCGCGGCAAAAAGTCAACAGACTTCATTAAACGAATTTGTTGCAGACGTCCAAGGCGTTGATTTGTCCATGCCAACAGATCTTCTTTTGTCTCATTTTGTCCTTGTTTCAACACTATCAAAGCCATGGGGGTTTCTCCCCAGTCCGGGCATGGCACGCCGATCACTGCTGCCTCCTTGACACTGTCATGTTTTAAGAGCACTTCTTCAATATCAATCGGGTATATGTTAAAGCCACCGGAAATAATCATATCTTTTTTACGGCCGGAAATATAAAGGAATCCGTCTTCATCCAGATAACCCAGATCACCGGAGCGAAAGTAAGACAGCCCGCCTTTATCCTGCCAAACAAGCTCAGAAGTTTCTTTTGGCAAATTATTATATCTGGTCATCATTGTGGGCCCATGACCCACAATTTCTCCGATTTCTCCTGTCGGCAATTCAATGTCGTTGTCATCAAGAATTTTTATAATAGTATCAGAAGCAGGACATCCTACCGACTCCAGTTTATCCGGGTGAAGATGGGCCTCCAGGGAAGTGCTTGGAGTACCCTCGGTCATTCCGTACAATTCCGTCAGGCCGCCGGGCCATAGTTCCAGAACCTCTTTTTTTCTTATTATGGATAAAGGGGAACCGGCAATCCACTTCATGTTTTTTTCACCCAAAGAGTAATTGCCAAACTCGGGCATGTTCAAAAGCCTTTCGATCTGAACCGGTACAAGGAACACATCTGTGGGATGCTCTTTTTCACAGATTTCAAGAAACTTAAGGCCATTATATTTTGACATTAATATTGCAGTTCCGCCGTCCTGAAGAGCAGCCAGAAAAGCATAAACACTATAGTTTGAATACAGCGCAGTTGTGATTACTGTAATATTCTTGTCTTCTGACTCTGATGATGCCATCTCTTCTGCATCACCTGCCCTGAAAGCATGAGAGTGAATAATACCTTTGGGTTGGCCTGTTGTTCCTGAACTGTAAATAATATTGAATTCATCTTCCGGGTGAATATCACAATCAGGCTCAGCCGTGCTGCTTCCTTTTATCCACTCTGTAAGATTATTCCAGTTATCCGATTTAAAATCAAATCCAAGACACAGTTTGACCGGACAATCAGCCATTGATTCAAGTATTGACTCAACTTTTTCACAGGTTGATTCCGATACAATTAAAACTTGTGCACAAGAATCAGACAGCATTGTGGAAGCTGCTTCAACCGAGGTCATAACAGGAATGGGTACAATGCTCATACCGGCTTTCACCACTCCCAGTAAAAACAGGTAATATTCAATGCAGTTACCAGACAGGACTGCTGCCCGGTCGCCTTTACAATAACCTGCTGAAAGAAGCTTGTTAGCGATCTGATTTGATTGCTTGTGAACTTCCTCCCATGTGAGGATTTTTTCTTCGCACACAATTGCGCGCTGCAAAGGGAAATCCCTGGAATTTCTTTTTAATGCTCCAATTATACCGATAAAATTTTCAGACATTATATATTTCCTCTATCCATTTTAATTTTTCAGTCATTTTCTTTAGATAGAATAAGTGCGCTTGTGGGTGCTATTCCGGGGCCTCCTGTGACAAGGCATATTTTTGCATCTGCTACCTGGGAGGTAGAAGTTCCGCGAATCTGCCTTACACCTTCAATCACATGGTTCATTCCGTGGACATAGGCTTCTGACAGGTGACCACCATGGGTATTAATGGGCAGGCTGCCCGAGGGCCAGCGAATATTGCCATCGGCAACAAAGGGGCCTCCTTCTCCTTTTTCACAAAAACCGTAATCTTCTATAGCCATTAACACCTGGCCTGTAAAATTTTCATAAAATTGTGCTGTATCTATCTTGTCAGGCGTAATTCCTGATCGGTTATAGAGATCTTTTGCAACAGCGCCGGCTCCGGAAGATGCATACTCTTTAAGAGGCGGGTTCTGACCACCAAGAGCACCGCTCATTCCATATCCCTGTCCGGCGCCGTGGACAGCAGCAGGAATAAAGACCGGCCGGCTGTTAAGATCAGCAGCTCGTTCTCTTGTTGTTACCAGTACAGCAGCAGCCCCGTCATTTTCCTGGCAGCAGTCAAACAGCCGCAATGGATCTGAAATCATTCGGGATTGCAAATAAGTATCCATATCCAAAGGACGTCCACCCATCACAGCATTAGGATTGCGGTGTGCATTTTCACGGCATGTCAGTGCAATTTCACCAAAATGCTCTGCTTTGGTGCCATATTCATGCATATGTCTGCGCATGGGCAATGCCAGCATCTGTGCCGGTGAAAGCAGACCGTATATCTGGGTGAAACTTTCACCATCCGGGTCTAACTGCCCGTAGCGTCCATATTGTCCCTGGGCAAGAGCCCGGAAAGCAACAACATAATCAGCCTGTCCTGATTCAACTGCTGCTGCTGCAAGTGCAACCGAACCGCATGATCCACCGCCACCGCCGCCCCATACCATGGCTGAAAACCGCAGTACTGGTAACCCCAGAGCACATTGCAGAAGGATAGGCTCATTTCGATCTTCAGAATAGGAGGTAAAACCGTCAATTTTTTTTAGATCAAGACCGGAATCTTCAACTGTATTTTTGATGGCTTCGCAGGCAAGCTGAAATTCATTTTTATCTGTAATGCCACCCCAGCGTGTATATTTTGTATGGCCGATTCCAACAATGCAGGCCTTGTTTGCATGACTTGTCATATTAAATTCCCTTTTGAATTTTCTTTTTGAATCGTGGAACAAAACGATTATCCTGAAAAGGCTGCCAAATTAATTCAAGTTCCATGTTAATGAAAATTTCTTCAGGCTCGATATCTACAATATTGCTTACAAAACGCAGATCATCTGATTGAGGAAAAATCACAACAGCAACATTATAGGGAACATTGTTAATAATAGATTCATCAGCAGCGTAATGAGCAATTGTATAGGTATATAAAAAAACAGTTCCCGGCGCTTTATGCCATTCCCAGTCTATCGATTGACATTCGGGGCATACAGATACTGACGGATGGCTTGTAAGACCACATCTAACACATGAAGGGAACATTAAACGTTTGTTGTTGCAATATTCCCAAAAAATCATTTCATTGTCTGATACCGGCTCTAAAAATGGTATTGTATCCGGGAGATATTTTGACATATATTTTTATCCTTGAAAATTAAATATTTTATATTTAGTAATGCTCGGAGGGCCCGATGCAAGATGCAGTTTTAGCTCATCTCCAAATTCATAAATCATGGAGCCAGTGGTAAAATTAATCAGCCCATGGGGATCATCAGGCTGCAATTCACGGCAGACCGGGTTTTTTAGATCATCAAAACTGCTTAAAGCATTTTTTATATCATTTAATGTTACTTTATTATTATTGGCACATAATCGTCTTTCAATTGATGCATATCGTGCTTTTGAATTTTTCTTTGTTGTCAGCATTCCTGCCTCAGAATGCATTTTGATGTGATTATCATAATGTTGGGTGTCTTTGTTTGTTAAAGGATGATTGGAGTGACACACCCGGTTGGGATAACTTGCAGGTTTATATTCAACAACAAAATCTGCCGAACATTCAAAACAGCCTATTTTGTCCCGGGTGGACACGATATAGTTTTGACCGGAAGCATGCTTGATATTGTATAAGAAATTTGAAGCTTCCTCAAAGGTCTTGCATGCAAGAACACCACGCATGACAGCACCTACCGGCAGGCCGTCCCGGCACGAGCCAAGCTGTATCAGTGTGTTGCAGCAAACGCCAAGTCCTGCGCTGTTCATTCCGTTCAGCCCTGTTAATCCGGCATGACTGAAAACAAAGCTTTCCAGACTGTTTTTTTCATCTTTTATATGAAAAAGAACCTGCCTGCCGTCAATCCACGACTGTGCATCCATGTTCTGTCCGGCATAGGCAGGATGTCCTGACTGCGGCATAAGTGCAAATGAGGTACATTTATGCGGAGCCGGCGCATTATGGTAATACTGGCCGTACACCCACTCTTCATCACCATATTGCAAAGCCCGTATCATATCAAAATCAACATCCGCCCCTTGAGCAATTCCTTTCATCTCCTGCCACAGCTGCGGGGTCCATTGCTGTACTGCATCATCAAAAAGTCCATAGTCCAGGAACTCCTTTATATAAAGCTCAGGATCCATCCTTCGGTCCAGCACAATTGAGCGCTTAAATCGTTCAATGATATCCCTGACCTGATTTTTTAATAATTCACCGTGAATACGGCCCTGTTCAAATGGTGACCCGGTAAGGGTTATTACCTTCATTTCACTGGTTTTCATTCATGACCTTTTTTAAAATAAAATTTTTCATGATGTTTTTTTATGACAAGGCCACACAGACCGGATTTGACCTGCGAATTCCTTTTCCGGTATACCCTTCGTCTTCACCAAGGTAAAAATCAATCTCAACACTTCGTTTGTCCAGGTTATAGCAAGCTGTCCACAAAGTTCTTGTGGGATCAGGAGCTGCATTAAACTGCCCTTGACCTGCCGGCGTTTTCGGGGCTATCTGTGTACAAAGTTTGTGAATTTCCTCTGGCGTGAATTTGCCTGTATGGTCATTCAGATATTGTTTTAAAACATCCATGCGGTGCAGGGACCAGTCCATTGATTCCGAGCTGATATGATCTGTGCGGTGCAACAGATGATTGGTAACAGGCAGAGGGGCACCATTTACATTAATGATATGCGGGGTATTTCCTACTGTAGACATTTCCCACACAAAAGCATCACCGGAACTGTCTGCAATAATGTAGTGAGACGGATCATATGCATAATATTGATTAACACTCAAAAAAGCGAGCCTGGCTTCTTCTGCCGTTGCACAGGTCTCCAGAATGAAACGCGGGAGCTGGCCTTCATTGAGTCCGCCGCCCTGGAATCCCCTGGGCTCGAAAGTTCCGTTCTGATGACTTTCACTAACAGACATCAAGGCAACTGAAAGCCCTTCCGAATTTACACCGTCAAGTGCTATACCCAGCAGATCGTAAGCACACATAAATAAAGACGGATATCCTTTTTCAGGGTATATTTCAAAAAGAAAGGGACGGGAAGTTGCAACAGAATCATCTTCAGGATTTTCCATATTGAATGCTCCTGACAATGAACCGGTTGTAAAGTCAAAGTTGCGGGTTAAACGGTTGTGCCCGTCATTCATCATCGTGCCTGGATAGAACACACATGAGCATCCCAGCTCTGGAATAAAATAGTTCAGGGTTGAAAAATCATACTGGTCTGTCGTGATGTCGTGCCCAAAAAAATCTGCGCTCCCTTTCATACGCTCAAACTGGCATGGCCAGTTTAAAGACATAAATCGTTGTCCTGCCCTGACATGTAGAGGATTTCTTGCCGGCCGGAGCTTGTAATCCAGGTATTGTTGGGCATAACCAGCTAAATGTCTGCCGATTTCCCGGTTAGATCCTTTCATAACCATATGGCGTACTTCCATAAAGTCATCTTTTCCGCCGGTAATAATTTTTTCTGTTACATCAAATTTCATTGGTTTGCCTTAGTCTGTAGTTTTAAAAATTTCCTATAATAAAAGTTCCAGGTCTTCCAGGGGATAGGCCATACATGGGTGGATATAGCCAAATGTCCGGTCCGATTTTCTTAATTTAACACCATTGGGATGAAAGACTTTGCCTGATAAGAGCCTGGTCCTGCAAAGGCTGCATTCACCTGACCTGCAGGAAGTTTCCAAAGTAATCTTAAATCTCTCTAAAGAGTTCATAAGGGGTTCACCTGCTTTAGCCTGAAGGGTCTGACCGTTCTTTAATGAAATTTTAAACATTGTATCTTCTTTTACTGATTCAGGCCAGGCAAGTTGTTTTATTACATCTGCAGGCGGGCCAAATACTTCAATACGAATCCGTCTTTTTGGAACTTCAAGCCTGTTAAGCTCGTCCAGAACAAATGAATACATAACTTCAGGGCCGCAGACATAAAATGTCTTGTCTTTTATATCGCCTGTCAGTTCTTTAATGAGATCTGCTGTAATAAAACCTGTAACACCATTATATCCTTGTGACGGCTCTGAAATAACAGTGCTGACAGTCAGGTTATGGTGCCGGCCGGATCGTTCTTCCAGTTCGGATTTAAAAACTATATCATCTTCTGTTCTGCTGCCGTAAATCAGGTGAATTTGCCGTTCCAGATCTTTGTCAGTCACTTCCCTGATCATGCTCATAAAAGGCGTAATCCCGCTGCCGCCAGCAATAAACACAAGATTATCACCATGAAACAGTGAATTATAATAAAACTGCCCTGAAGGAGAGGTGCTTTGAAAACTTTCTCCAACTTTAGCTTCATCAATCAAATAACTTGAAACAAAGCCGTCTTCCAGCCGTCTAACAGTGATATCATAATATCCTGTCTGGTTTGGCTGTGATGAAATACTATAAGGCCGGCTGGTTCTTATTCCATTGATATCCACAAAAATATTGATATATTGCCCTGCTTGAAAAGGCGGCAGATATCCGTCTTCTGATACAAAACGCAAAGAAGTTGTCGATGGTGTTTCCTGCCATATTTCAGAGAGTCTCAAATTCAATGTTTTGGGGTGAAGACGGTTAATGATCTGTTCCACCTGCCCTTGTTCGGCAGATCGCTGAACAGGATATTTTTTTAAAACTTCAACCTCTTTTTTAATTTCCGAATATCCCTGGATCTGTTCAAGAATTTTGTTTTCCATTATTCCCCCTTATACTTAAATGACTTAAGTATGGTTTGTCCCGCTTCATTCCCTGACTGGTAAGTTGGCTGAAAGCCGCCCTCTGCTGCCCAGGCACCAACATGGTAGAGACCGTCAACAGGCGAGTTCTTATCTAAAAACATATCATCATCTTTGGCAAAGCGTTCAAATCCGTATATCGCTCCACCAGGATGCCCAAGATATCTCATGAGAGTCAAAGGCGTGGAGACTTCAATTTCCTCTATATGATCCTTGCATTTTGGAAATGCACGGTACAAAAGATTCAGCAAGTGCTGAGCATATTGCTGCTTGGTTTCGTGATATTGTGCTGCCGGGATATTTAACCAGGGCTCAGCATATGACACACATAGCAAGGCCCCCTGACAGGCACCTTTGGGGGAAAAATCAGGGTCATCCACATCATAACATGAAAATAAAATACCCTCCGGAGGAGTCAGGGATTTAGTTTTGGAATAATCCATAAGCCCCTGGG
Organism: Thermodesulfobacteriota bacterium; assembly: GCA_039714675.1. Taxonomy (GTDB): domain Bacteria; phylum Desulfobacterota; class Desulfobacteria; order Desulfobacterales; family Desulfobacteraceae; genus Desulfobacula. Next base: position 44,504 of record JBDLIV010000001.1, on the reverse strand, counting down.
GCGAAGTGGTAATAAAATTTGTGGTCTCATGAATGTCCATCTCTCCTGGCTCACAATCAAAACCTATGAAAAGAATTGTCGCAGATATTCCAACGTTACGCGATCCCAGCTCTTTCATCTTGCTTTCAGGTACGTGTTCCGGGTCTATCATATCATTGTAGGTAGTCAGTGTACTGGCATTGGAAACAACAAAATTACTGGAAAATTCTTTTCCATCTTCCGTAACCACACCTGTAACTTTATTGTTTAAAACCTGAATTTTTTTGGCTCCGCAATTAAATTTAACCTCGCCGCCAGCTTTAAGATATGCATCAAGCAAAGCATTGGATATTGCTTGAGAACCTCCTTTTACATGCCAAGGTTTATAATTTGCATATACCCACATCAAGATAGCATAATCATTAAAAGCAAGGTCGTCAGGCGGGACTCCTACATAGCTTGCATACACACCCAGGGCTCCCATCAGTTTCGGATCATTGAAAAATTGTTCAAAAACACTTTGAGTTGATTTTAAATAGTATTGAAAGAACAAAGGATATTTTTCTTTACAAGCTTCAGGATCTCCCATAACGGATACACTCAGCCACTGTTGAGCATAGTTATCAAGAAGTTCAATAAATTTTTTAATACCTGATGCTTCCTTGGGAAATTTTTCCTGCAGGGATTTAATCATTTGAGCACTGTCTGCTTGTAAAGTAACGTCCAGTTCGCCAATCTGACTTCCTTTCGGGATTACATACCGGTACAGGTTTTCCATCTGAACGAATTCGAGTTTATCTGAAATTCCGAAGTTTTCAAACATACGGCGCAATCCTCCCGGAGCCTCTTTGGTTCCAAGCCCGCTAAGCTGATGCAGTGCGACTTCAAATTCAAAACGACCCCTAATAAAACTGGTTGCGCACCCTCCCGGGATATTATGCCGTTCCAGCAACAGTGTTTTTAAACCAGCCTGAGCAAGAGTCAGTGCAGCAGTCAACCCTCCATTGCCGGCCCCGATAATAATGGTATCATAATCTGTCATAGTGTTCCTCGCTAAAATTTTATCTAAAATACACTGTCCTCAAACAAATTAATCTTGTTATTTTAATTGAATCTCAAATTATTTGACATTGTAATTTTATTGTATTAGCATGTCAAGAAAAAAAGAAAAGCAAAATAACTTTGAAAAAATTATTCTTTTCCTAATAAATAATAACCATATTCAGGAACTTCATAAAAAGGAATATTTAAAATGTTAAAAGGTGTCCTCAAAAAAATTGCCTGGGTGGATTTAACTCAAAAAACCGTAACAATCGAAAAGCCGGATGAGAATCTGTATCTGGATTATCTCGGTGGCTACGGCCTTGGTGCATATTATCTCTATACACGGCAGCAGGCTGATGCAGATCCTTTAGGGCCTGAAAACACCCTTGGATTTTTAACCGGGCCTCTCACAGGCACCAATGCTGTGGCAGGCAACAGGTTTACTGTTGTAGGAAAATCTCCAAAGACCGGGGGGTGGGGAGATGCCAATTGCGGCGGTCAGTTTGGGCCGGCACTGAAACAGGCAGGTTTTGATGGTATGTTTTTTACGGGAATTTCTGAAAATCCGGTTTATATCCTTATCAACAACGGCAACATTACTTTGCAGAATGCAAAAGATTACTGGGGACTTGGATGTTGCGCAACAGAAGACAAACTGAAAAATAAATATGGTAAAAAAGCACATTCAGTCTGTATTGGTCAGGCTGGTGAGCGGGCTTCCCTCCTGTCCGCTATTATTACTGACCAGGGCCGGGCTGCTGCCAGGTCCGGCCTTGGTGCAGTAATGGGTTCCAAAAAAATCAAAGCCCTGGTAGCCATGGCAGGCGGCAATGTTGAAGCAGCTGACGAGACAAATCTTAAAAAACTCCGACAAAAAATTCTGAAAGATTTTAAATCAGATAATGAACTTTATAAATTGTTCAATACGTATGGTACACCTGCTCTGTTGGAACCGCTTGTTCTGGAGGGAGATGCTCCCGTTAAAAACTGGAGCGGGTGGGATAAAGATATGCCCGGGCTTGAAAAAATCGGCGGAGAAGCAGTTAAAAAGATTCAGAAACGACCTTACGGGTGCTGGCGATGTCCGATTGCATGCGGTGGGCATGTTCAGGTGGAAACCGGTCCCTATGCCGGGAAAGGGCATAAACCGGAATATGAAACCCTTGGTGCTTTCGGAACCATGTGTCTCAATGATAACCTTGAATCCATCTGCCGCTTGAATAACATTTGTAATGACGCCGGCATGGATACCATTTCAGCCGGCAGTACTGTTGCATTTGCAATAGAGTGCTATGAAAACGGTATTATCACCAAAGAGGATACCAGCGGGATAGAGTTGACCTGGGGAAATCATGAAGCAATTGTTGCTGTTACAGAACAGATGGCAAGCGGACATGGTTTTGGAGGTAAAGTTCTTGGTGATGGAATTAAAAAAGCTGTTGAACTTATAGGAGGAAAAGCCCGGGAATTTGCAATGGAATGCGGAGGTGAAGAACTGCCTATGCATGACCCAAGATGTTTTCCAGGCATAGCAGCAAGTTATGAAGCCGATGCTACGCCTTCCAGACATACCCAGGACGGTTCCTGGGGAGCTGAAGACGGAGATCCTCCGCCTGAAGGACTTGAATGTCCGCCAATTAAAGATAAGTACACATATAAAGGGAAAGGGGAAACACATAAATATCTGTCTGCCTTTGGTCATGTAATCAATGCATCAGGAATGTGCCAGATAGCCTCATGGATGATGCCTGCCCCGGCTGTATGGAAATTTTTAACTTTTACTATGGGTAAAAACATGACCAGGGAGAATATACTTCAAATCGGGGAAAGGATTGCTGCTTTAAGGATTATGTTTAATCTCAGGGAAGGAATCCATACCAGGAATAAATTTAAATTACCTCCTCGTGTTCTTGGAAATCCACCGCTATCAGGAGGTGCAACAAAAGGTGTCACTGTGGACAATGAAACTCAACTTCAAGATTATTACAAAGCCATGGGCTGGGATTCAAAAACAGGAATTCCGAGCCGGAAAGCTTTAAAAAAGCTTGGGCTGGATTTTGTCATAAAAAATAAATCTATAAAATTAGACCCTGCATCAACTTTACAAGATACAATGCACCTTGATCCTGCAACTAATGGTGTTAACCAACCTGTTACAGATTCTGCAACATATGCTTTTGACTCGGGCGACGATATGCTTGATTGTTTTCATGGCGAAAAAGAAGCTTTTTTATATTCCCGTCACTGGAATCCTACCAATCTGGAATTAAGTAAAGCTTTAGCTGCCATCGAAGGAACTGAATCTGCCTGGGTTACAGGTTCCGGTATGGCAGCCATTACATCGGCATTATTGCAGTTATTAAAAACAGGCGACCATATTGTAACAAGTGTTACTACTTATGGCGGAACATACGCTTTCCTTAAAAATTGGGTTACACAATATGGTATTGAAGTAAGCTTTGTTAATATTGCTGATTTAGATGAGGTAAAAAAAGCTGTACGACCTAACACAAAGGTTATTTACACTGAAACAGTGACAAATCCGATGCTTCAGATTTCTGATATTCCCGAATTATCGAAAATAGCAAAAAATGCAGGAGCCAAACTTGTTGTTGATAATACATTTACTCCAATGATTTTTTCACCGATTAAACTTGGTGCTGATATCGTTGTTTACAGTATGACAAAATTCATTAACGGTAAAAATGATTGTACAGCTGGTGCTATATTAGGGCCTGCTGATTATATAAATTCACTTATTGACGTTAACGACGGTACTGCAATGCTGTTGGGTCCTGTTTTAGACCCGATGAGAGCTTCAAGTATTCATAAAAATTTGTTCACTCTTCATATCAGAATGAAGCAGCACAGCAAAAACGCTGCTTTCCTGGCCAAAAAATTTGTTGAACATAAAATAATTGTTAATTACCCTGGATTGGAAGCTCACAAGCAACATAATATTATGAAGCGGGATATGAATGAAGGTTTTGGTTTTGGCGGCATGATTGCAATCGACTTAAAGACTGTTGAAAATGCTAATAAATTTATGCATATCATGCAGGAACGCGGCGTCGGTTATCTTGCGGTTAGCTTAGGTTACTTTAAAACACTTTTCAGTAATTCAGGTAAAAGCACCTCATCAGAAATTTCTGAAGATGTTCAAAAAGAAATGGGAATGTCTGAAGGTTTAGTTCGTTATTCTGTTGGTTTAGACAACAATATTGAACGTACCTGGAATATTATCAAAGAATGTTTACAAGAAATTAAGTTTATTTAAAAAAGCTCAGTGGATTTTGTTGACATCGTAAATGTCGGTTCTGCGGTGCTTTAAAAGCGGTAATTGCTCTCTGATTTCATGCAGATGGGTTTTGTCCACAATATTGATAAGGATGCCTTCATGGGAATCCAGTTGTTTGATAATTTTTCCCCAGGGTGAAACTGCGAGTGAATGCCCATACGATTGATAGCCGGCATCCGGATTTTGAGCCGAGGCTGTACCGAACAGATAAACCTGGTTGTCAAGAGCCCTGCACCTGAAAAGCAATTCCCAGTGAGCAGGGCCGGTAGTCATGTTAAACGCAGCCGGGATAAAAACTACTTTGGCTCCAGCCAGCGTCATAAGCCTTGTCAGTTCCGGAAATCGGATATCATAACATATGGCAATCCCGATTTTACCGAACTCGGTATCTACCACTGTTACTTTATCACCGGCAGAAAGAATGTCAGATTCCATGAAACGCTGGCCGTCTTTGATATCAATATCAAAAAGGTGCATTTTCCGGTGTTTGCCGATTTGCCTGCCTTCCCGATCAAAAACATAAGCTGTATTATAATATCGGCCATCTTCCAATTCCGGTATTGAACCACCTGCAATGTAGACAGCATTCTCTTTTGCCAGCGATGACAACGCCTGCCACGTTTCTCCTTTACCGCTTTCCGCATATTCCGGAAATTTGGAAGTTTCGTAAGGGCAGTTAAACATCTCCGGCAGACATATAAGGTCGATTTGCTCATCTTTAATTTTCCGACACCAATCCCTTACAGTCTGGATGTTGGCTTCTTTATCATCTGTAACAGGCATTTGAAACTGGGCAATTTTCATTGTTTTAGTTCTCCAAAACCCTTTGCCGGGAGCGGTTTAGTTTTGATAAAATTCAGGACGCCTCAAAGATAAATATTGATTTTTTTTCCTGTTAATATCAATCATCGAGAAATCTATGTCTGCATATAATATCTGTTCTGTGTCATCAGCTTTGGCAATCACACCTCCATCAGGACCGACTACAAGAGATTCTCCGCAAAAATCCATATCAGCTTCCTTGCCGACACGATTACACATGGCTATAAAAACACTATTTTGCATTGCCGGAACTCTTAATTCCCACTCAAACATTTCAAGGGGTTCTGCTTTTGTATTTACAGTTGGGATAATGATTAGTTGAGCCCCTTTGAGCACACAGGTTCTTATACTTTCCGGTATATGCCTGTCAAAGCATATCACAATACCAATTTTCCCAAAAGGGGTATCATATACTATAAAACCGTCATCAGAAGGTGTGTAATAATCCTGCTCAAAAAAACAGGGAAATTGTGCTATATGAACCATTTTGGAGATTTTTGAAATTGAGCCGTTAGAATTAATAAGCGGAGAAGCATCATAATGATTGTGTCCTTGTTTTAAATAAAAATTAGGAACACATATCAAATTGAGTTCACGACATTTGGCCTGAAGCTGTTTAACTATTTTGTGATCTATTTCCATGGCATATTCAGAAGCATCTTTTCCAGGAAATTGAGGAAAAAAAGGGCTGAATTGAACCTCGGGAAAACAAATAAGATCAGCTCCTTTTGACGAGGCAATATCCATGCAATCTAACGATTTTTGCAAATTTTCTTCTATTTCACTACTGATAACTGACTGAGCCAGGGCTATTTTCATTGGTAGATCTCCATAGGTCTTAGTTGTCTTTTAAATACCAGGTCAATACAGTTTTTGGAACCAGTGGGAATATTTTCCATTTTTAAAGGTTAAAACATCTTCCATAATTTAACTGAGACAGGCAGTGACAGGTCCAGATGCTACAAGTTCTCCTAATTTTAATCAACCTTGTTTGCTAATATTATATTTTATTGTTTGTATGCTGCATCCAATTCGCTGCGCAGCAGTCTTGCCCATTGTGCCAGGATACGTTCTGCCTCTACTCTGTTAGTTATGCTGTTTGTCCATTGCATGCGGCCGCTATCAAGGCCCTGCCGTTTATCGACTACTCTTGCTAATATCTCACCACTTATACTGTCTATCAATTCAAGGAATAGAGTCATCTCCCCGGCGCTGGTTGTAAATATCCGGCTTCTGCCTGGAGAGCGCACATCAGGTGCGTTTATTTCAAGGTTGATAATAGATGGGCGTAAAATCAGCACAGGTTGATCCTTATCAGTAATATCAGTTAATGGGTAGGCCGGTTCCTGCAATAGAGCCTGCTTAAAATATTTGTCACACTCTGTACTTAAGGCTTGCTTGATACGATTCACATCTTTTTGTGAAACTCTTTGGCTAAGATTTCGATTCATGTTCTGGTCTCCTAACCAGTTTTTTTCAAATGCAACCTGGCAGGGAGCAAGAATAAATTTTTTATATTCGATTAGCTGTGCATAGGGCTTTTTGTACACTTCACCAAATTTGGTGTCAGATACCAGAACAAGACCATCATGGGTTGTTTGAGGGAGAGTGTTACTGACACATGCAGAGAACATAACAAGGCATGGTATCATTAAAATAAAGATAATATTTTTGTACTTAAAAAGTGCAATATTTTTTTTTAACATAATAACCTCTTTTATTTTTTGTTTTAATGGTCATGTTGCAAATGCCTCCTTAATGTTGGTTTGTGCCTTTGGAGGTATGGTTAACACCGGGCAGTGAGCTTTTAAAATTGTATGTTGTGCTGTGGAACCTGTCAAAAGTTTACCTACTTTAGATCTCTGGCGGACTCCAATAACAATATACCCTGCATTGATCTCTTTGGCAAAGGATACAAAATCTTCACCGGGGGTCAGCCCGCGGTTCAACAAGTGAGTTTTACAAGGGATTTGCGCCTCTGTCATATATTTGGCAGCTTCTTTTAAAACCAATTCAGCATGTGTTAAAATCTTTTGCTCCTTTGATAGCTCATTTTCTATGAATTCATATTTTTCGTTTTGGCTGTCCTCTATATTTACAGACATTACTATGTGAGCCTTCGCATTAAATACTCTGCACATTTGAATGCCCATATTTATTGCAGCCTTTGCAGGGCTGGTTCCATCATAACAAATTACTATATCCAAAACATCCTCCATCAGATTATAGAGATACTTTTAAAAAAAATATTTTTATACAAACGAAATAAGATCTGTTTTGCAAAATTTTTTCCACTGCTTTTTTACGTGGTTTAATTTTCAAAAATCGCTTTTTTTATTTTGTCTACCGCCATATCGACTTCTTCTTTATTTATCACAAGCGGAGGTGCAAACCGGATGATTGTCTCATGAGTTTCTTTGCATAATATTCCTTTATGCATAAGTTTTTTGCACACAGCTCTTGCTCCGCCCTTTGCTTCGGGCAAAAGTTCTATGGCTATCATAAGACCGCGGCCCCTGATCTCTTTAACTACAGGTGAGTTGATTTTTTTAAGCTCGTTTAAAAAATACTCTCCCATCACTGCTGCATTTTCAACCATATTCTCCTTAACAAGGACTTCAAGAGCTTTTCTTGCAACAGCACATGCCAATGGATTACCTCCAAATGTACTTCCGTGCTGCCCGGGTTTAAGAGTTCCCAAAATTTCGGTGTTGGACAGTACGGCAGAAACAGGATAAAAACCACCGGACAGGGCTTTGCCTATAAGGGTAAGATCAGCCTGTACACCTTCATGTTCCTCGGCAAGCAGTTTTCCTGTTCTTCCAAGGCCTGTCTGAATTTCATCAAGAATAAAAACAATATCTTTTTTTGTACATATTTCTCTTGCATCTTTAAGATAACCATCAGGCGGTATTATGACTCCGGCCTCACCCTGGATAGGCTCAACCATAAAGGCAACCGTATTCATATTGATTGCATTTTCAAGTGCAGTGATATCACCAAATGGAATGGATTTAAATCCAGGTGTAAAAGGCCCAAAATTTTTACGGGCATTGTCATCAGAACTAAAGCTGATAATTGAAAGTGTACGTCCATGAAAATTATTATCACAAACAATAATTTCAGCCTTGCCTTCAGGGATACCCCTGGTTTCATAACCCCATTTTCGAACAGTTTTTATTGCGGTTTCAATAGCTTCGGCACCACTGTTCATGGGAAGTACCTTGTGAGAATCTGTAAGCCTGCTCAGATCCTGGTACAACGGGGCAAGCTGGTCATTTCTGAATGCCCGGGATGTAAGGGTGAGTTTTTTTGCCTGTTCCACAAGAACTTTGTATATTTCAGGGTGACAATGCCCCTGGTTTACTGCAGAGTATGCAGAAAGGCAGTCCATATATTTATTGCCGTCAATATCCCATACCCATATTCCCTGTCCTTTTGTAAGGATAACATCAAGGGGCTTATAGTTATGGGCTCCAAGTTCATTTTCTATTTGAATAAAATTTTCAGTTTTCATTTTGATCTTATCTGTAATTTTTAAAGCCCATGAATTTTATGGGATAAAATTTTTGTTAATTTGCAGTTTCAGACATGGCAGCCATGAGGTCGTCTAATACAAGCACCGCATCATTGGCCTGCTCCCTGTGTTTGGGCAAAACTGTGGCAGCAGCAAAAAAACTGCGAGCTTTTTCAAACGCCTTGATGTTCCAGGCTGCAAACCCGGCTAATATATAAGCATTGCCCAGTTTTTTGTCCATTTTGGTGCAGGCTGCAAATACCTCTATGGCCTCTTTATACCGTCCTGCATCGTAGAGCATTCTTCCCTTTTCAAACAGTAGTTGAGCTGACGGGTTTTCTTTGTAGGCGGCATTTAAGTAAGATATGCCTTTGTCAAACCTTTGGGTGCGGGCATAGATTCTGGCAAGGCGGATTTTTTGTTTCTCCGGGATATTATTGCCAAAGGCTTTTTGGGTGCATCTGGCTGCCATTAAGGGGGCATTGAGGTACATGTACAGATCGGACAGTTCACGCCATTCTGCTGATTTTGCGTTTTCAAGGCGGTAGGCTATCTCAAGGGCTGATGCTGCTGCTTTGTATTCTTCACGGTCAAGGCGCATCTGGGCTAACAGTCTCCAGTATCTGGCTTGAGCCGGGTCTTTTTCAAGATAGGTTTTAGCCCATTTTTCTGCTGTAAGCCAGTCCTTGAGTTCAAGGCAGATGGCTATCATGTCCTCGTAGCATCTGGATTCTTTTTCTCCCTTGGAGTTTAACAGCTGGGTTAGAACTCTTTTGGCTTCTTTAAAGTTTTCTGCCTGGTAGTAGATACCTGAAGCCTGGTACAGTATTTTTTTATCTGTGCTGCCTTTTAAGCGGTAGAGCTTTTCAAACAGCTGCCCTGCTTTGAGAAGGTTGCCGGTTTCATAGGTAAGGATGGTATAGTTCTGCAGCATTTCCGCATTGTCAGGGAACGCCTTGTGTGCCTTTTCATAGACCTGACGGGTTTTTTCAGGCTCTTTTTTCTCATACCAGGCATAGCCCAGCATCTGGTAAGCCGGCAAGGGGATGGGTTTTGTTGCTTCTTTCATATACTCTTCAAGGACTATGATGGTTTCATCATACTTTTTCTCCTGCAAAGCCTGCTGAGCAAGATACATTGCCTTTATGGCCTCTTTGGGAAGGTCTGCCACCTTTGTTCCAGCCTGTGCATTAAAGGCAAAAAAGAGTACCATAAAGATACATAGCGTTTTTAAAAATAGTTTATATGCTTTCATTTCCATAATTTTGCCATATCCTTTAATCCAGAGAAAATTTAAACGGTATTCTCACCCATGTCGGTACAGCTTCACCTCCAAGGATACCGGGTTTGAACCGCCATTTCTGCACTGCTGCAAGACCTGCATCATCAAACACTCCTTCAGGTTTTGATTTGATTATTTTTAATTTTGCAGGTTTGCCGTCTATGCCTATAAGGCATCGGATCATCACATATCCTGTAATTCCCTTGCGTTTGGCTCCAAAAGGATAGACAGGAGGTGCTTTGCGGGTTACCCTTGGTGGGGTATCCACTTCTGTGAGCTCAAACTCTATGTTCTGCATCTCTGATTTAAAGCTTTGCATTTTACCCATGCCGCCGACCTGCATACCTATGCCGCTTCCTCCCATATCAGTTGCAAAATCAAACTTGGAAGCTTCTATTTTAGGTTTGGACTGGGAAGTTTTAGTATTTTTCTTGTTCATCTGCTTGAGCTTTCTTTCTTTAAGCTCGCGCTGTTTTTGCTCTTCAGGCGGTTTTAAAGGTTTTATGTGGGCAATCATGATAGGACTTTCAAAACTGTCCGGCTTTTCACGGTCTGTTACACGGGTTAACAGGGGCAGTCCTGCAAACAGCAAGGCATTTATCAGCACTGTGGCCATGAGTGCCATGGAGAACCGCATAAGGCTTGCCCGGCTCATTCAGGCCTCCTGGCTGCTACACTTACATTTTTTACTCCGGCAAGGCGGCAGGCGTCCAATACCTGGATTACTACCCCTGTTTTACTGTCTTTGTCTGCTGCTATTACTACTGAGCCTTTGGGGGTTTCTGCTAAAAAGCGTTCCATGTAGGCTCTGACCGATCTGATGTCTATGGTTCGGCTTTCAACAAAGATGGTGCCTTCATGGGTTACGGCTATCACCATGTTGGTCTTTTCCTTGGTTTCTGCTGTTGAGGCAATAGGTCTTTGTACATCAACTCCTGCTTCCTTTACAAAGCTTGTGGTCACCAGGAAAAAAATCAAAAGGATAAATACCATATCAATTAATGATGCCATGTTGAGTTCTGCGTCCCCGGATCTTCTGGAACGGCCACCAATGATCTTTTTCATTTATGTTCTTCCTTTATTAAAGTATGGGATCTTAATAACCCGAGGCAGAAGCGTTTCATACGCTCTTTTTTTTTCTCGCTTCTGCGGGACAGGTAATTTGCCAGAAAGAGTCCCGGCACTGCCACGATCAATCCTGTCTGGGTGGTGATCAGGGCTTCTGATATTCCTGAAGCAAGGGCTTTGGCATTACCTGTTCCAAATTGTGAGATTACGGCAAAGGTGGATATCATGCCTCCTACTGTGCCCAGAAGTCCGAGAAGGGGGGCTACTCCTGCAAGGATAGCTATTGTTTTTGTATCCTTGCTTAAAAATGCTTCCTGGCGAAGTCTGAGGCTTTCTATGATATTCCTGTCCATGTCTTCATTAAAAGTTCTTTTGGGCAAAAAACCTTCTATTATTTGATGCTGCCATTGTGCAGCAGCAAAGCCGGGTTCATGATAGATCTTTACTATCTCGGCAATAGGTTTATCTCTTTTTGAAAATGCCTGCAGATCCAGGTATTTTTTTACAATCAGCAGGAACATTACAATAGAGACCGCTATTAACGGGATCATTACCCCGCCGCCGGTTTCTAAATGTTCAAGCGTGTTGCCCCAGATATCTTCAAACACTTGCGGCCTCTTTTTCTGTTATGGCTCCCTTTTCTATCAGGGTTACTGCAAATGCTGTTCCTTTTTCTTCCATGTCTCCTACAATCCTGTCCACTCTTCGTTCAAAAAAGTGATGCACGATCATAAGTGGGATAGCTACTGCAAGGCCAAACTGTGTTGTTAAAAGAGCTTCCGAGATACCACCGGACATTACCCTTGGATCTCCTGTTCCAACTACTGTGATTACACGGAAGATATTGATCATGCCTGTTACAGTTCCCAAAAGTCCCATTAAAGGGGCTATGGCTGCTAATACTCCCATGGTGGGCAAGAATCTTTCTAATTTGGGCATTTGGCGTAAAATACCTTCTTGGAGAGCATTTTCCAACACTTCCTGGGTGGCTCCTATGTGTTTGAGGGCACCTTTAAGCATATTGCAGGTGGGAACACTTTTGTTTTTTGAACATATTGCTTTGCATTCATCCCAGTTTTTGGTTTGGGCGGCAGTATTGATTTTTTTCATGATCTTGTCTGTATTGGCTTTGGTTGTACCCAATATAATCAAACGTTCCAAAATTAACAGCAAAGCCACTGCGCCAAGTATCAGGATGGGCCACATAAGGATGCCGCCTTTTTCCATAAAGTCGCGCCAGTCAGTTTTTTCGGTTAGCTGGGCAAATACTGCACCGCCTGAAGGATCTATTGGAAGTACAGATCCTGCTCCATTATAAAAGGATGCCATAGCTTTTTGGGCAGTTCCCGGAACTTCGCCTGCAACTGCAAGCAGTCTTTCTCCTTCAGGTTCTGGTTTTAAAAACCCTGTAGTATCGCCGGTTTTTATATAAGAGGTAAAACGGCCGGCCCTGATGATTTCTCCCTTGCTCATTTTACCGTCAGTGCCCACGAATTCTCCCTGGTAGCGGATTATTTCACTTCCGGCTGCAAGTTCATGAAAATAAAGGTCTACAATAGACTTTATGCCCTGTATTCCGGGAAACTTTTTTGAGTCCATCATGGCATTTACCATGGTGCTTCTTTCCGGGTGCTGGGCTGTGATTGGATTGTCCCTTACCATGGAAACAGCGTCCTTTAATGCTCCTCTTACGCTTCCTTCCACGTCCTGGATTTCTTTGTGTTCATTATCCAGTTCGTTTTGAAGATCCAGTTCCTGTTTGCTTAAAGTATTGAACTTATTTTTAAGGGCATCAAGGGCTTTTTGTTCTTTTTGAATGCCAAGTTTGATTTTGGCAAGAATTGCTGTAAGTTCTTTTTTATCTTTTTTAACAAGCTGTTGTGTTAATGCTGCGTCTTTGGAAGCGCGGGCTGCTTCCTGATCTATTTCTCCACTTACCTTGTCAAAGCTCTGGGTGCATATCCCCGGTGCTGCCCAGAAAAGGGCAATGATTATCACGAAAAGTTTAATTATTGGATAATTTTTCATTATTGAACAGCTCCTACAGGTAATTGAATCAATTGTACGCTTCTCTCTCGTCTTGCCATTTCAATGGCGTGGCGGAGATCCCTGGCAAAGTCTTTTGACATTGGTTCCCATTTTCTGACAGCAGCATTCCATCTGCCAAGCTTTGCTCCGTCTATGGTCTGGTAGTACATGGCCATACGTCCCAGCCTGAAAAGAGTAACCTGAGTATCTTCTCCATCTATATTAAATGTTTCTTCTGACGCTGTAACCATTTTGCCGTAGGTGGCTTCAACAGAAAGTGCTTCAAGTACTCGCCTTAATTTTTCTCCAAGGTCCAGATGGTAGTCATTAAGGGTATTGTGAAGGAAATTTAATCTTTGCTGACGTTCAGCGTCTAAAAAGGGCATATCCTTTGTAATAAAGTCTTCTGTTCTGGCAACAACTTCATCAAGATAGGGTTCAAGGTTTTCTCTTAATATACGGGCTTCAAGTTTTTTGGCTTCCAGATCTGCGATATTATCTTTAAGTCCCTGGACATATATTTCATGTTTGCCTTTCTGGTACTCCAGCCAGGTCAGCCGGGTCTGAAGTTCCCTGATTTCATTAACAAGATCGTCCTTGCTCATGTTCCAGTTATCTGCCTTGGCCTGGGCTTTGGACTCTGTCTTGATGGCGCTCTCCATCTTTTTTTGCACCTTCTTGGGTGTTGCTGCAAATACTGTTGCCTGCGTCACAAACACTAACAGTGCTGTGCTTAACATTATACGCCGGATCATTTGGTCTTTTCCTCCCCTTGGTTGTTTTTACTTTGAGTTGCTTTTTGGTTGTATTTTGTGGATAATATTCCCTTGCTCTCTTTTTATCCTTTTTACCAAAAAAAATTATTTTATAATTGAATAAAATATTACCTATAATTATTATAATGTCAATAAAATTCTTTTATAATGTCAATAAAAATTTCAGCAAGTTTTAAGACAAAGATAAAGACGGGGTTTGGGGGATGAAAAAAAAGACAGATTGCAGTTAGAGTTTGTATACGGAGTGTTGTTATATTTCAGCTAATATTCCAGTTAATAATTTATATGTATGTTCAATTGTATCAATATAAATAAATTCATCCGGAGTGTGCTCATTTCTGAACCTTGGTCCAAGAGAAATCATATCCATCCCGGGGAATTTATCAGCAATCACCCCGCATTCCAACCCGCCATGAATGACATTCAGGATCGGATCTTTAGCAAACAGTTTTTTGTAGACATTTTTGCCGGTCTTTAACAAGGATGAGTTTAAATCAGCTTCCCAGCCCGGATATTCCTCAGACAATTCATATTGTCCGCCAATGAGTTCAACAATACTGGTAATTTGTTTTTGCAAGGCTGTTAATCTTGACAGTGAAGAACTTCTGAGACTGGTAACAACAAGCAATTTATTATTTTCAAGGGCAATGGTTGCCAGATTGCTTGATGTTTCAATAGAACTCTGGATTTCAGCAGAAACTCTTTCAACACCATCAGGCAGTGACAGAATCATATTTATAATTTGTTGCGTACTCTCTTTTGATGCAACCTTTGATAATGAAATTTCTCTATTTTTTTCAAGTGATAACGCCAGCTCCGGATCAGTATTTAAAAAATCATTTTGAATAAGTGTTTCTATTTTTTTTATCTTTTTTTGCAGCAGATCCGCTTTTTCCCGGTGAATAAAAATTGTTGCCTCGGCATCCCTGGGAATGGCATTTGAAGCGGAACCACCCTTTAAATCAGCTATTCTCAGGTCAACAGAATCACTGCAAAAGTCTAAAATCCTGAACAGCTCTTTAACAGCATTGGCTCTTTGCAGATGTATATCCATGCCGGAATGCCCGCCTTTTATACCTTTAGTCTTAATAGTATAGGTTTCCTGGTTTCCCCCGGGTTCTTCAAATTTTAAAGGAATTGAAATATTGACAGATCTTCCACCACAGGATCCGATAACAAATGTATCTTCATCTGGTGTGTCAAGATTAATCAAGGTGCGGCCTTTGATTAAGGTTGCATCAAGATGCATTGCCCCGATTAATCCAATTTCCTCTCCAGTTGTCATCAGCAGTTCCAATTGCGGGTGACCAATGTTTTCATCCAATGCAAGCGCAAGCCCCAGGGCCATCCCAATCCCGTTATCAGCTCCCAGCGTAGTATTGTCAGCCCTTAGAATGTTATTTTTATAGATCAATTCAATGGGATCAGTTAAAAAATTATGAGTTGAATCAGGTGTTTTTTCACAAACCATATCAACATGGGCCTGCAAAACAACAATGGGGGCATTTTCATAACCTTTGGCTGCTGGAACCTGAATGACAATATTTCCTGTATTGTCTGCCCCGGCAGCCAAATTGTGCTCTTTTGCCCAATCCAGCAGCCATTTACAAATTTTTTCTTCGTGTCTGGACTGCCTTGGAATTTTGGAAATTTCTTCAAACCAGTGTAGAACTTTTCTAATCACCGGGGTCTTTATTTCCAATTTTCCTTTTTTTGTCATCATAATTTAATAATCATAATTTATTTTTTTGTACTATATCCATACAGTAATTTATTACAAAATTCAAAAAAACATCACATTTGCCTTCATATATCTTTGCTTCCATAAACTGTGAAGGCCCCCTAGTACTGAAATCAAACTGAAGAAGTGTTTTGCACTGGGTTGTTTGAAATTTTTCAATAAAATTTCGATAAAGCTCATTAACCAGGGCAATGGCTTTGTCTCTTGCAGCTTCATTTTCTTCAGGCCTTCCGGATTTCCCTTTCCCACAAGCCAGACCCAATGCTGCTGTCGCACTATTCAACAGTCCGCATGTGGTTTGACCAGAAGCTATTGCGCCCATATAGCCACAGGGTATCCAGTCCAGTTCACCCGAGTTTAAATCAAACACTTCCTGCAAAGCTTCAAAAGAAGCTTCAGCACATGTAGTGGTCAGCATTTTTCCCAGGGCTTTTACTATTATTGCATCTTTATTCATGATACTCCCTTTCAAAAATATTTATTTTTTATCACATTTTAAATATATTCATCATCTTGCCAACGAGAATCATATCTACTCCCTGGTGGACTGCATCAAATATCTGTTTATCACTCCAACCCAATTCTCTTAATTCATCAACATCTTCCTGTGTAGCATTGTCAGAATCTTTTACCACCTTTAAAACAAAAGTAAGCATTTTCTTTTCTTTATCATCTAAAGGCGCGCTGCTTGCATCTTTTTGTATAGCTTCCAGATTAGCATCAGTCATACCTCCGGATTGCAACAGCCTGGCATTAAAAAGGGAACATGCTCCGGAATGATTCATACTTGCGGCGATATAACGGATAAATGCCAGCAGGGCTGTACTAAGGCCTGACGACAGATAATATTCCAGCAGGTCCCGCCTGTGTTTAAGCAGACCGGGGCTTGCACTCCACAATTCAATCGGTTCGGGGATTTCTCCGGTCAGATCCATCATCATATCATAGGTTTCTTTTACTACGCTTTCAGCATTTTCAGGGCTTACGGTGTTGATTAAAGACATAATTCTCTCCATTATTTAATTTTTAAAACCGGATTTCAAAGAATCCGGGGCGCCTGAACCACAGGCAAAACAACTTTCAATTGTTCAATAATATAAAGCTTGAATTATGAATTAAAAAGTGGCATAAACGACATAAAAAATTGCATAAGCGTCACTTTAACTTTTATACCTTGTCGAGGATTATAATGAAAGTTTTTATATTAGGATTAAATCAATCTCTTGCAAGTTCCATTACCAGTTTGATGGATGTCTTATCAATGTCAAACACAATTGATGCGCCGGACAACAAAAACTGTGGCCCCCGGATAAAATTTGATGTCCGGATTGCATCTGCTGATGGGAAACCGATTCGGTGCCAGCACAATATACTGCTAACGCCTCATTGTTCCTTTGATGATATTAAACAAGCCGAGCTTATTATTTTACCCGCTTTTATGAATATTGACAACGCAAGAAAAAAACACAAAAAACTGGTTAAATGGTTAATAAGACAGCATGCAAAAGATACAGTTATCGGAAGTATCTGCACCGGCGTTTTTTTACTGGCTGAAACCGGTCTGCTGGACGGAAAGTCGGCAACAACCCATTACACTGCAGCAGATTACTTTAAGCAGCTGTATCCAGAAATAAATATGATACCGGATCAAATGATTACAGATGAAGGCAATATTTTATGTTCCGGCGGAGCAAGTTCCAGTGAAGACCTGGCATTATACCTGATTGAAAAATATATAAATCACAGGGTTGCTATTAAATGCGCCAAACTGTTTGTACGTGATTTATACAGATCGTCCCAGGCTCCATACTTTGAATTCAATGGAAATAAATCTCATAATGATTCACAGATATTGCTTTGTCAGGAATGGCTTGAAAAAAACCATACAAACAACATTTCCATTAAAAAATTACCCCTGATTGCTAATATGAGTCAGCGTACTTTTGAACGACGTTTTAAAAAAGCAACCGGTAATACACCTTTGCTGTATCTGCAGAAAATACGGGTTTCAAATGCCAAAACACTTTTGGAAACAACAGATCAATCCTTTGATGAAATCGCTTACAAAGTCGGGTATAATAATTGTGGTGCTTTCAGGAAAATATTTGTTCGCAATACCAATCTGCTGCCGTCTGAATATCGAAACAAGTTCAGCTGAAAAGTCAAGCTAAATTGCAATATTGACATTGGCAAGATTGGGCAGGCGCATAATATAAGACATAAGTTGGGTTTGTGTCTTTTCAGTATGCTGGTGTGCCATCTTTTCCGCAAGTGCACCGTCATTCTTTTCCAGTGCATCTCTTATATCTTTATGATCAAAATTCCAATGTTCCAGATCAGAAAATGATTTAAGCATTAAATAATTGATACGCATATCCATATCATATAATTTATTGAGTATATTCATTAACTGATCATTACCAAGGCTTTTTGCAATTTCCAGATGAAAATTTTTATTTGCCTTGTGTATTTCCCGGAAATTTTTTTTCCCGGATGCATTCTCGTGAATCAAGGCAGTATATACTGCATCCAGTTCTGCTAATTTTTCCGTATCAACCATGCCGGCTGCAAACCTTGCTGCTGACGGCTCAAGAAAAAGCCGCAGTTGAAAAATATTTCTGATGTCCTTGATGGTTACGGGACGAATCACATGACCCTTGCGCCCCATATTCTGCAAAATATTTTCATGCTCAAGCTGAATCAGGGCTACACGGGCAGGAGCCTTGCCAATATCATATCGTTTTTGCAAAAAACTTTCTGAAAGATATTGTCCGGGTTTCAGCTCCAGGGTTAAAATATCTGAATAGATACGGCTATATGCCTTGTCTCTGAGGGATTCCACATTATTATTCTTTTTATTTTGCATTTATATATCCGTATCTTGTGTCAATGTTTTTTAAAAAAGAGGCTGATATCTTTTCCATTGGATTTGATACCAGCCTCATGTTTTCCTCAATCTTCAGAAAAAAGATTTTTTATCATATTAAAAGTTATAACGTAAAGTCAACCCTATTGTCCTTGGCTGAGTCATTATAGACTGAGGGCCAAAGTCAATCCCTAAAAAGCCTCCAGGATCAGTAAAAGATCCGACTCGAGCACGCTCATCTGTCACATTATTGACAAACAGGACACACTCCCAGTGTTCCTTTCCAATTGATGCATTCAGGTTAAGAAGACCATAATCGGGAAGTTGTCTTGTTGCTTCCCAATCTACATCAATCTCACCAGTATAGGTGTAATCCGCACGTACTGAACCAGTATAGTCACCAATAAATCTTGTATAGGAAATAGATGCATTCCCTGTGAATTCAGGAGTTCCTGGAATACTTGTTCCGGATGGGTGTGAACCGCCCCAGGTAGTAACATCTTCTGCGGTTTCGCGTTTAAGCCAGCTTGCTCCTAAATCCAACTGCAAGCCTTTTGCAAGCATAATACTGGTAGAGATGTCAGCACCTATAGTTTTAGCAGAACCAATATTGCCCTGCAAAACAAACAATCCTGACGGGTCGGTATCGGTTACAGCAATTAGATCTTTCCAATCCAGATAAAAGAGAGAACCATTCACAACAACCCGGCCGTCCATCCAGACTGTTTTGGCTCCTAATTCATAACTCCACAATTCTTCTGGATCATAAAATTTATTGCCACCCGGAAAGAAAGGATACATGTCATTAAGACCTCCGCTGCGGAAGCCTTTGGCTGCTGTAAAATAAGTAAGGAAATCATCTGTAAACTTGTAGCTGAGTGTAAATTTAGGATTAAACACTTCTGTAGTATCGTCCATGGTAGTTGTTTCCTCGGGAATTCCAAGGGCGCGCATGAAAAGTCCATGGTTTATTACGTTTATGTCACGCTCTTCCTGAAACACCCTTAATCCGGCAAGAATTTCAAACTTTTCTGTAAGATCGTAACTTGCTTCACCAAACAATGCCATCTGTTTTACTTCAGTATCAATACCCAGATACCAGCCTTCTGTTATACCGGGTCCAAAAACCATTTCAGCCAACGGGATATTCAGCTCAGCTTCAGGTGTATTCTTCCCAAGGTTGACTTCATTTTTTTCATAATCTTTATAAAAGAAGCCGACAGTCCATTGGAAGGCACTGTCATTTGTGGACATCAGCCTGAATTCCTGGGTAAACATTTCATAATCAAAATCATATTCAGTATAAATACCGGTAAAAACAGGAGGAAGCCCTGTAGTCGGATCAATATAAAAACCTGCCAGCCCCCATGGCGGAGGGGCATTCATTACTGGTATCATGCTGGCCATGTCATCTTCCCTTACTGCATCACGATCAAAATAAGAGGTTGATGAAATTATATCAAAACTTGGCATTTTATAGGTGGCAGCAAGGTTATACATAAAATATTCGTCTTCACCATTTCCGCGTGTGGAGGATTCCTGCTGCAGGTTTTCATCAGAAGTATTTCTTCCGCCAAATTCAGAGGAACGTGTATTAATGGTTGCCAGAATATCAAATTTTTCATTCGGCATCCAGCGGAACATGCCGCGGCCGCCAATTGCCTGGTAATCATTAAAATCTTCCAGACCCAGATAGGGATTATCAAGATAACCGTCACTGTCCATATTAAAGCCTACCACACGGAATGCTGCTTTTTCACCTAAGGGAACGTTTGCCATACCTTTAAGATTATAGCCGTCTCCTCCCTCATTGATATTCAAATATGTAGCCTCTGTCTGGAACTCCAATCCTCTAGTATTGGGCTTATTAGTAATACTTCTGATTGTTCCGCCAAGAGAACCTTCTCCGAACAAGGTGCCTTGAGGCCCTCGTAAAATTTCTACACGAGCCATGTCAAAAGTACTTATATCAGGAAAATCAAATGCCGTTGGAATAGATATGTCATCGAGATAATATCCAACCATAGCCCCGCCCTGCGGGTTTGTATCAACGGATTGTACACCACGAATCGAAATTCTTGTGCTGCCAGGGTTTGTAGCTTTAAACTGGACGCCCGGCACTGAACGCATATAATCTTTCAGGTCTGATGCACCCATTGCCTTCAGCATGTCTTCATTCATTGCAGTTACAGACAAGGAAACATCCTGCAGTTTTTCCTCACGCCTGTTGGCTGTTACAGTCACTTCTTCAAACGTAAAGTCTCCTGAAACTTCTTCTATTTCCTCTTCCTTAGCGTCCTCAGCTTTGGCTTCTTCTGCCTTGACGGCATCGTCTGCAAAAGCAACCTGAGCACCAGGAAATCCCATGCCGATAATGAGCCCTGATATAAGCAGGGACACAACTGCCAGACGGGTGATGTTTTTTAAATAATCAAATTTTTTCATTCTTTTTTCCTTTTCTTTTTTCCTTTTTTTTAAAATTTCTTGTCTTCCGGTTTAATTTGTTAAGGTATTCCCTCCTTTTATTTGGTTTATTTATTTTTATTAAAAATCACTTCCGGATAATCCGGTGATGGTCCTTCAAGAAGATCGGTGTTTTTTTCTTTTAAATATTTATCAAAGAAAGCGAGAACATAGCTGTTGATTATGCCTGCCATGCGTTTTGCCGGGATTTTGCCGGACATTTTCCCCATTTTTTTCATAATGGGAAGTAAATAGGGGGTATCTGAAAAATCCATATGGGTGGCGCCTTTAACGGTTAAGGAATAAACAGTATTGTCAAAATTTTCCATCACCATGTCGTTTGTACCTGAGAACATCTCGGAATACATAAACATGAACGGCTGCTGCATCCGGGTATTGATAACATCGCCAAATTGAAATCCATCCAGATTAACACCTGCTGTAAACCGGTCATCCACGGCACAGCACTGCCCTGCGACAGAACCGCCTCCTGAATGTCCAAAAACACCGATGCGTGACATGTCCAGCCGCCCGCGGAAGGGGCTTTCTTTTTCTCCTGAATTCATTTTATTTAATTCGTCCAGGGTAAATTGCATATCTGCTGTCCGGATTCTGAAAATCCTATCCATAAAGGCTTCTGTCCTAAGAATCTCTTTAGTAACAGCTATTCTTTCTTCCCTGTCCGTGGTTGCAGAAAATTTCTTCCAGAGAGAAAGTGTTGCTTTAGAGCTTTTGAAAAACTCCTCTGCATGGGATGGTTTAAAAGGAACAATCCTTCCGTCAGGATGTACCACAGATTGGGATTCATAGGGCTGGTTAAGGCTGAATACCAAATAGCCGTTGCTGGCCAGCTCTTCAAACAGGAGTTGGTAAGCATCTAAATCTTCCTGAAAACCGCAGGAAAAACCGATAACCGGATATGTATCAGTACCGGCAACAAACGGAGCGTCAGGATGAGAATTTGATTTCATCAGCTTGAAGTGAGAAAAAATAATATCAGGCGGCCCTTTTATCAAAGAACCTGTTGCAGGCTTATGTTTTCTATAAGGCATGACTTTTGATCCCTTTACAGGTTCAGCAGGATACCAGACACGGGCCGTAAATTCCCGGTAATCATCAGGAATTTCAGTCAAGGTTTCCATTCGTGAGCGGTCTATTAAATGAAAAAAGGTTGTTCCTACTGAATTGGGTCCGCTCGGTTTTGGTAGATTTACAACAGGATTGAGAAAGGGGAGAATTGTGGCAGCCGGAAGAATGATCACGCCCATAAAAGCCATTATGATTTCCAGGATTCTGCTTTTTTTAGAGACTGCGGTTTCTTTTCCCTGTACATTTTTTCTTGCATGAAAAACAGATATTAAAAGAAGAATGACAGCAAATGCATAAATTGGAATCATCTGGTAACGATAGTTTTCAACCATGAGGTGGATAAAAATAAATACGCCTGCCAGAACAGGCAGTAAATATATATATCCGGATCTCTTGTTTCTGGGAACAAAGAACCCGATGGTACAGAGAAACAAGGTCAGTACAGTTAAAATTTCAAATATGCGCATACAAATTCCTTATAATTTTACCATAGTCATATATAATTTGATTGACATGTTAGAAAAATGAAAATACAATGTCAAGGTATTTTTTGTAGAATTTTTATAACAACAATACAACAGCTGAAACAGCTGAAATTATTAGCTTGCACCTTGTTTGAAAAAAATAAAATAAGTTTGATCAAGATAATTTAAGGAGCACTTAAATGAAAATATATTGCACAAGTATTGGTCATGAAACCAATGTTTTCTCCCCTATTCCCACATCACTGGATAATTACAGGGAAGGACTTTTATATATGCCGTCAACCGGTGAGGGCAAAGAGATACTTAACGGCCCTGTTGATAATGAGGATGTCGGTGCTATTGCCCTTGCCAGGGGGCACGAAATTCATCTCGGGTTGCTTGCTTTTGCCCAGCCCAGCCGCCCGCTCAATGCAGGTGATTACAAGCTGCTGAAAGATGAAATCATTAATAATTTAAAAGCTGCCCTGCCGGTTGATATGGTTCTTATGTTTCTGCACGGCGCTCAGGTTGCCGAAGGCTGCAATGATTGTGAAGGAGATATAATTCAGAGTGTCCGGGCAATTGTCGGGCCTGATGTGCCCATTGGAATTGAAATAGACCTGCACGGCAATATAACAGACAAAATGATAGACAACTGTGATGTATTGATAGCTTGCAAGGAATATCCTCATACGGATTTCGGGGACCGGGCTGTTGAACTTGTGGACATTATGGAACAGGTAATAAAAAAAAAATGCAAACCCGCATCTGCATTCGTGCGGGTGCCGATGTTCGGCAGTTTCTTTACCACACGGGAACCCATGCGCTCCTTTGTTGATGAAATGATAGCTCTTGAAGGCAAAGAAGGTGTTCTGTCTATATCTCTTGGCCATGGATTTCCCTGGTCAGACATCCCAGAGGCCGGAGCAGGTGTTCTTGTTGTAACTGATAATGACAAGGCCAAAGCCAACAACATGGCTGAAGATATTGCCAAACGTTTTTTTGGTCTCAGGCATAAAATCAAAGCCCCTATGTTAAGCGTTGCTGAGGCTCTTGATCGTGCAGCAGCAGCGGACAAGTGGCCTGTTACAATTGCGGATATCACTGATAATCCTGGCGGAGGTGCGGCCGGAGATTCCACATTTATTCTCCGTGAAATACTTAACCGGGGCATGAAAGATGTGGCTCTAGCAATGATATGGGATCCTGTAGCTGTTCAAATGGCCACCAATGCAGGCATAGGCGCGCAAATCTCTTTAAGGATCGGCGGCAAGGCAGGCCCCATGTCAGGAAATCCTGTGGATATCCGGATAAAAGTTATTGCTCTGGCAGAAAACCCGACCCAATACGCCCAGGGCCAGGATCATTCATTAGGACTTTGCGCGGCTGTTGAGGTTGATGGAGTTCAAATTGTTCTTAACTCTTTGCGCCAGCAGACATTTACGCCTGAATGTTTTACAAAGCTCGGGATAGATCCTCTGGAGAAAAAACTGCTTGTAGTAAAATCCCACCAGCATTTTCATGAAACTTTTTCTCCTTTTTCTTCTGACATTATTTATGCAACACCTCCGGGTACTGTAAGCAAAAATTTTACAAAAATACCATTTAAAAATATTACACGCCCTGTATGGCCCATTGACAAAGTACCATTTACTGTATTTGACCGGGAATGGAGCTGAAAGTATCAAATAATTAAATCACCTTTTTCTCTTATTGGTGCTGACTAACTGCTACGGGCAGGTCTGCTATTTCTCCCGGTTTGCCCACAACAAAACATTAAAGAAATAGTTTCTGCCCTTTAGGGTATAGAATTCAGATAGATTTTTCCATATAAATATAAATAATTGAATGACTTTGAAATTTATAAAAAAACTGTTTTCCAGAGACAAGTATATCTCTAAAATAGTAAAACTGGCTTTTCCTGTTATGCTTGGCCAGGTGATGTTTGCCGTTTTGAATTTTGCCGACAGGTTTTTTATCGGAAAACTTGGAATAAACGAGGCTGCAGGTTCAAGTCTCAGCGGCGCACTGATCTGGACTTTGATTACTTTTACCTCATTGATTACAGGCGGGACAATTGCACTGGTTTCAAGAAAAATTGGAGAGGCAAATTATAAGGATGCAGTTGAAAGCGCTGAACAATCCTTACTGCTTTCCATAGTTCTGGGTTGTATAGTGGCCGCAGCATGTTTTCTTTTTTCAGGTGAACTCATTGGCTTTTATCAGGCCGAACCTGTTGTAGAGGCAATTGGAATCAGTTATTTTAAAATTCTTATGACGGGTTTCCCTTTTATGATGTTTGGAAGTGTTGCAGGTGCAATTTTCCAGTCTTCCGGAAACACCAAAACGCCTATGTTTGTTTTTTCAGGAATGAGCTTAATAAATCTTGTTCTTGATCCTGTTCTCATTTTCGGATCAGGACCCATACCTTCCCTGGGAGTTAATGGAGCTGCAATGGCGACCGTGTTCTCGGAAATCGCAGCTTTTGTGTGGATTTATTATAAATTGTACCATTATAAAACCATTAAATTACAAAAACTGTTTTTTATCCGGCCTCAGCTTAATATGATGAAAAGGATTTTAAAAATTGGAATCTGGAGCGGTATGAACAGTTTTTCAAGGCCTTTATCGGGTGTTTTTCTTCAAAAAATAATTGTTTTCCACGGCACCGCATATTTAGCAGCTTTCAGTTTTGCCATGCAGTGGGTATCCCTGATCTTCATATTTTTAGAAGGGATGCGAATTGCCATATCAACGCTTGCAGGTCTGAACCTTGGCAAAAAAGATTATGAAAGTGTAAAGAATATAGTGAATGCAGGATTAAAATTCGGGTATATTATCATGACAATTATTCTTCTTGTTTTTTTACCGTCTGTAAGAATTGCAATTGGAATTTTCTCTATGAACCCTGAAGTTATCAATGCAGGAGCAGGGTTTTTGATTATCATACTGACGGGTATGTATTTTGCTGTGCCACTTGCAATATATACGGCTGCGTTCAATGGGGCCGGAGATACCATGCCACCCATGATTACATCATTTATTGCAAACTGGGCAGGTAAAATCGGTACAGCTTATATTGCCACATATTATCTGGGTTTATCAATTGATTATGTATGGTGGGGAGTAACAGTTTCCCTTGCAATTGAAGGGATTGGTGTAACTCTTTGGTTTAGCAGGGGCAAATGGAAAGAAAAGATAGTATAAATATCATATAATTTTCTTGACATGTCAAAAATGAAAAGACATAATGTCAAGGTTGTATTTACTTAAGTAGAAAACAGGAGAAAAATCATGCCTATGCCGCTTGCCATAAAAACCATTTTGAAAAATCTTCAAAAGGATCTTGAACAAAGTCTCAAGGAGACTCAAGTTCCAGGTGCATCAATTGCTGTTCTTTATAAGGGTGAGATTTACCGGGCAGCTGCGGGAATAACCAATGTTAATACTAATATCAAAGTAACGTCAGACACATTGTTTCATATCGGTTCGGTCAGCAAATTGTTTACAGCTACACAGGTTATGCAGCTTGTGGATCAGGGAAAAGTTGACCTTGATATGCCTTATAGTCACTATGTTCCCGAGTTTGAACTGCAAGATGAAAAAGCCAGGAAGACCATAACCATACGGCAGCTGCTCAGCCATACCAGCGGTATTATGGGGGATTTTTTTGAAGATACCGGCCGTGGAGATGATTGCCTGAAAAAATATGCAAAGGCCTGCAAAAAAATTTCTACTGTTCATGACCCGGGACAAATTTTTTCCTATTGCAATGCCGGGTTTTCATTACTGGGAAGATTAATTGAAAAACTAACGGGCAAAATCTGGGAAGAGACTCTTGAACAATCCGTGTTTAAACCATTGGGGATGTGCTATTGTGCAGCTCTTCCCGAGCGGGAACTGCATTTTACCTCAGCTGTTGGACACGAACCATTGGCCGAGTGGCCGGCACCACCCAATGGAGAGTGGAAAGTGGACGGAAAATACAGGCGTTCAGTCGGTCCTGCCGGTTCAGTTATTGCCGTGTCTCCGACAGAGCTGATTCACTTTGTGCAGATGCACCTCAACGGGGGAGTGGCGGCAGATGGAACCCGGATTCTTTCAAAAGAGAGTGTTAAAAAAATGCAGGAAGTACAGGTGGATATCCCGTACAGTCTCCGGTACAAAGCCTGGGGCCTGGGCTGGATGCGTTTTGACTGGAGCGGTCAGAATGTGATTGGTCATGATGGTGGTACTGCCAGTATGGGTACTTTTCTTCGCATTATTCCTGAAAAAGGTGTTGCCATTGCCATGTCAGGGAATGGAGGAGACACTGGAGCACTCATTTTCCGCTCTGTTTTTGCCAAACTTCTTAAAGAACTTGCTGATGTGGAACTGCCGGGCACGCCTGAGCCTGATCCTGCACTCAAGCTTGATTTATCAAAGTATACAGGAACCTTTCGCCGCTATGGCATGGAAGTCAAGGTTGATTACAAAAATGATAAACTGACTGCCCTGGTATCATCAAAGGATGGAGAAGACAATGTTCCCATGCCTATGACTTTTAATGTCACGCCGGTCACAAAAGAAATTTTCCAGGTATCTGTCATCCCTGGAATGCCGCCGATGATTATGCATTTTATTAATTTTGACAGTGAAGGCCGTCCCGGACATCTCCATTCCGGGGAACGTGCACTTAAACGCCTGGATCAGGCCGCTACAGCTTAAAGTAAATTTTGGAATAATAAGAATGAAAGTATTCAGTGCACAAATAAGTCATGAAACTGACCGGTCTTCTCCGATTCCAACAAGCCTGGATTCCTGCCGGGAAGGTTTTCTTTATCTTCCTTCAACCGGCGAGGGAGCAGAACTTTTAGAATATGCAAAGGACAGCGACAATGTCGGTGCAATCTGCTTAAGGCGTGGCCATGATGTCACAATTGGTGTTGCAGCTGATGCCCAGCCGGGGGCTCCCATGGTTAAGGAAGATTATAAGCTGTTGAGAGATGAATTACTACATAACCTGAAAGCTGCCATGCCGGTTGATTTTGTGGTGCTGTTTCTCCATGGCGCCATGGTTGCCCACGGCTATGATGATTGTGAAGGCGATATTCTGGCACATATACGCAAAATTGCAGGCCCGGATGTGCCTGTTGGAGTCGAGTTTGATCTGCATGGCAACGTCACCCGGGAAATGGTGGAAAACACTACTATTCTTATGGCCTGCAAAGAGTATCCCCACACGGATTTTGGTGAGCGGGCAGTTGAAATTGTCAAGTTGCTGGAGCAGACCGCAAAAGGTGAATGTAATCCAAAAATGGCCCATGCCAGAGTGCCGATGTGCGGCAATTTTCACACTACCCGTCAGCCCCTGAGAGGATTTGTAGATGAAATCATGGCAATGGAAGGCTGTGACGGGATTTTATCTATTTCTTTGACCCATGGTTTTATAAAGGCTGATTTTGCAGGGGTCGGTTCCGGGGTTCTGGTTGTAACCGATGATGATCAGGAAAAGGCTCAGCATGTTGCAGATACCCTTGCACAACGATTTTTCAATCTTAGGGAAGAAATAAAAGCCCCTGGCCTTTCCCATGGGGAAGCATTGACTCAGGCTCTTGCAGCCCCGGAAGGACCCGTCGTAATTGCTGACATGACTGATAATCCAGGCGGCGGCGCAGCAGGCGATGCCACCCAGCTTTTGGAACAGATGCTGGCTCAGGGAGTAAAAGATGCCGTCATTGGCGTGATATGGGACCCGATAGCTGTACAAATGGCCACAGCAGCCGGGCTTGGAACCACATTCCCTCTTCGTGTGGGAGGAAAAATGGGGCCAATGTCGGGACAACCAATGGATATAGAAGCCACGGTGACTGGTATCACCGATGACCTGTGGCAATGGGCCATGGGAGAGCGTGATTCATTCGGCCCGGCAGTTGCTGTCGAAGCCAATGGTATCCAGATTGTTATAGGCAGTGTTCGCCAACAGGTATTGAGCCCTGAATGTTTTACCAACTTAAATATTGAACTGGAATCCAGAAAATTGATTGTCGTAAAGTCTGCACAGCATTTTTATACGACATTTTCAGAGCTTGCAAAAAAAGTGGTTTACAGTGTTTTACCGGATGCTTCGGGGAATCAACCTGCCGATAAAATCCGGTTCAAGGCATTGCATCGTCCTCTTTGGCCGCTGGATCAGCCTCCATTTACTGTGTTTGAGCATAACTGGAGTTAAAATTTTAACATAGACAGGAGAAAAACTTTGACTGAAGACACAAAAAAAACAGACGCACTCAAAGCAATTTTCAATGCAAGAAAACTTGCTGTTGTCGGCGTATCCAGCAATCCTCTCAAGGACGGATATACAACCCTGGAAACCATTATCAACGGCGGCTTTGACGGGAAATTATATCCGGTTAATCCCGGGGGAGGAGAGATCTGCGGTGTCAAGGTATATACCGACCTGGATGAAATACCGGATACCCTGGATGCTGTAGTGATTATTGTGCGGGCAGATATTGTGCCGAGAATAATGGCGCAGGCAGCAGAAAAAGGAGCAAAAGGCGCTATCATCCTATCCGGCGGTTTTCGGGAATCAGGAAGACAGGATTTAGAGGATGAAATCCTGGCTGTTGCTGAAAAATTTAACATGAAAATCATGGGACCGAATATACAGGGGATTAATTACCCGCCTAACAAAATGTGTGCAATGATGTTCCCGGTTATCAAGGTGCAAGGCCCCCTTTGTATCATTTCGCAAAGCGGGTCAGTTACATCAGGACTTTCCGAATGGGCTGAAGCCGACCAGTTTGGAATTTCAGCGGCCATTAATCTGGGCAACAAAACAGAACTTTGCGAATCAGATTATATTGATTATTTTTCTGAAGATGAAAATACGGGAACAATTGCTGTATATCTTGAGGATATAAAAGACGGCCAAAAATTTTTAAAAGCCATTGAAAGTGCTGTCCCAAAAAAACCGGTGGCTGTTTTAAGATCAGGACGGACCAAGGCCGGTATACGGGCTGCTGTTTCACATACAGGGGCATTGGCAGGAGACTACAAAGTTTTTGAATCGGCCTGCCGCCAGTATGGTGCTTTTCCTACAGATAATTTGACGCAATTATATGATGCAGCAATAGGCATGGGAGGCATCCGGGCTCCAAAAGGCAGACGTGTTTTCATTGTATCGAGTTCAGGAGGTATTTGTACTTTATCAACTGACGAGGCAGAATCAAATGGTCTGACTGTGCCTCTTTTACCGGAGGAATTAAAAACTGAATTAAAAAATCTGGATTTGTTTTCTCCTCTCGCACATTTATCCAATCCAATGGATCTTGTCGAAACAATTGGCGAACATTTTTTAACGGCTGCCCGTCTTGTTGACCAGTATAATGCAGCCGATATTATCCTGCTTGCTTTTGGGGATCCTATCCCTGACAGCATCAATCTTATTAAAACGCTGAACAGCGAACTTAAGGCAAGCCTTGCAGTAAGTTATATCGGAGGAGGAACAGAAGAGCAGGAAACCAGGTTGGCGCTGCAAAGAGAAGGTTTCCCTGTCTTTGCTTCTCCGGAGAGAGCATTGACCGGTATTGCTGCATCTGTCTACAGGGCTGAGTATTTACGATCACGTGATTTGACCGGGGAGAGAATATAAAATGGATTGCAAACACAAACAATTATTACGAGAAGATGAGGCAGTAAAATTACTGGGTCAATATGGTGTGCCCTACCCAGAACATAAGCTTGTCTGCACGGCTGATGAGGCAGCTGAAATAGCTGAATCCCTTGGATTTCCTGTTGTTCTTAAAATTTCTGCCAAAAACGTTATTCATAAAAGTGATGCCGGTGGAGTCGCAACAGGGCTGAACAGTCCGGAAGAAGTGCGGCAGGCTTATTTAACAATTGAGAAACAGGTGAGAGAAGCCGTTCCTGATGCAGATATCCAGGGAATGCTTGTTTGCAGCCAGGCTGATGAGGGACTAGAGCTGATTGTAGGGGGGCTTCATGATCCGGACTTTGGACCAACCGTTATGTTTGGTTTAGGTGGCATCTTTACAGAAGCGTTAAACGATGTAAAGTTTCGTCTTGTTCCTCTCAAACGGATTGATGCACGGAAAATGATCAGGGAAATAAAGGGATACAGCGTGTTGCAGGGTGTAAGGGGACAGTCCCCCCGTGACCTTGAAGCACTTGCCGATTTATTGATCTCTGTATCAAACATCTTGAATGAAAACCCGGATATCAAAGAACTGGATTTGAACCCTGTACGAATATATGAAAACAGATTAATGGCTCTTGACGCAAGAGTGATATGTGAAACCGGCAATTAACAGATTTCCATAATATTATAAATAAAAAAATTAAAATTTTTGATTGCCGCAGAAATCGGGCAAAAGAGACGTTTTTCTACGGGAACTAAATAAGGAGAACTATTATGAAAGACAATTATTTTATCACATGTGCTTTAACCGGTGGTTCCGATACAACCAAAAAAAATCCAAATGTTCCGGTTACACCAAAGCAGATTGCCAAAGAAGCTGACAATGCTGCCAAAGCAGGGGCATCCATGGTTCATATACATGTGCGCGACCCAAAAACAGGGCTTGAATCCACAGATAAAGCTCTATTTCTGGAGGTTGTTGACAGAATACGCCAGCATGGGACAGACGTAATCATAAATCTAACAACAGCCATTGGTACGGATGTTTTTTTTAATTTAAAAGATCCTTCCCGCCTAGCTCCTGAAACCAATTTCTGGTCGCCGGAGCGCCGCCTTGAGCATGTTGAAGAAGCAATGCCGGACGTGTGTTCCTTAGATGTACCCATCATGAATTATGCTGATACTGCTTATTGCAATCTTCCTGAGCATGTGCGGTTTATGGCAGAAAGACTTAAGGAAATCAAGGTCAAGCCTGAAATTGAATGCTTTGACCTTGGTGATCTCTGGGCAACACAGAGATTTATTGATGAAGGCCTTTTTGAAGATCCACCGCTTATTCAATTGTGCATGGGTGTAAAATATGGTGTCCCAGCTACGACCAAAGCAATGATTGCCATGGTTGACATGCTTCCGGAAGGATGCATATGGGGGGCGTTAGGTGCTGGAGCTTCTCAGATGAGAATGGCTGCCCAGTCTGTTTTACTTGGGGGAAATGTCCGGGTCGGCCTTGAGGATAATTTGTATATTTCAAAGGGTAAATTAGCTACCAATGCAATGCTTGTGGAAAATGCAGCTGAGATTATTAAACGCCTCGGCGGGAATGTCATGTCTGCTAAAGAAGCACGTAAATCTTTAAACCTTCGTATTCAATAACTGAATTCCCTGGTTTTGGGAGAAAGAAAACAATGACTAAAAAAGATGGACCTGTCAATGTCGGATTGATAGGACTTGGCGATGTTTCCAGGGTGCACCTGGCCGCCTACCAATCAGTCGAGACTGCCAGGATTGTAGCGGGCGCGGACATTGACAAGGCACGGGCCGAGAAGATGGCTAACCAATGGGGCTTTACCGGATACACAGATTATCATGATATGCTCAAGAAAGAAGCCATCGACGCTGTAGTGGTATGCGTACCCTGCCGGTATCACCGTGAGGTGGTGGAAGCAGTGGCCGGATACGGCAAACCAGTCCTGGTGGAAAAACCTTTGGCAGGTTCTCTGGAAGATGGAAAAGCCATGATCGAGACATGCAGGAAGCAAAACATTCCGCTGATGTACGGGGCTTCCTATCGTTTTCTGCCGGCCTGCATAAAGGCCAAAAAAATGATAGAAGAAAACCTGCTGGGCGATATTTCCATGATGACGGAGTGGTCCATGGGCGTACAGGGACGTGAAAACTATACAGACCTGGGCGAGCATCACTATTATCCGGGCAGTTTCGGCGGAAGCGATATGGGAATGGTGGATCACGGCGTTCATCTCATAGATCTGTTTCGCTGGTTTTTACAATCAGAAGTGGTTTCTGTTTATGGAAAGGGGAATATTTCCTGCAGAACGCCTGGCACGGAACATGCCACCTTGAATTTTGACAATGGCACTACAGCTCATCTAATCTATAACGAGATCACCTTCTCATCTGATCTGGAATCCGAAGGCATCTACAAATGGGGAGGCTCATGGGAACCGGACGGCACTCTTGTTATGGGCGGAGGATGGGAATCCCATCCGGGCAGTATCCGTGTCCATGGCAGTAGCGGGGCTCTTAGAATTTACCATTATGCCAACCACCTCTTCCATTTTGACAAAGACGGCTCTCACCCGATTGCCCTGCAAAATCGACCTATGCCCGGCAATTTTGGCATGCAATTGGAGTCCTTTATAAAAAGTGTTCGAAACGATACTCTGTTGTCAGTTCCAGCGGAAGAAGGATTAAAGTCCCTTGAAGTAATCGAGGCAATTTATAAAAGCATGGAAACACAAACTATAGTGACATTATAAGAATAAACAGATTTTAAGGAAGGTTTAATATGCCGACAATATCATCATTTGACTGGGAAAAAGGATCATGGAAAGCAGATCCGGCATCCTCACATTCCAACCAGGAGACAGCTAAAGTATGCATTGCTGGTGACTGGGCACCTGTCTTCGGCTTAAAAGAGTTCATGGCAACCCACCATGAATCTGTATATGGCGATGTTCTGCCGATTTTGAGAAAGGCAGACCTGTCCATTACTAATCTCGAAGCTCCTTTGAGCGACAGGGGCGATCCGGTTTATAAAAGCGGTGCTGTATTCAAAGGAGAATCATGCCATCAAAAAACACTGAACGCTGTTCCATTCAGTGCTGTCACCATGGCAAACAATCATGTATTTGATTACGGGCTTGATGCCTTTAAGGATACAGTGGATGGTTTAAACCAAAATAATATTCAATGGACCGGTGCGGGATTGTCCCTGGAAGAGGCAAAAGCTCCTCTGTTAATAGATGTTAACAATATTAAAATTGCAATTGTAAATTTCAGCGAAGGAGAAGACCTCACTGCTGCCGGGGAAGGCCCGGGTGTCATGGGGTGGGAGCTGTCCATGGTTGAAGATACAATTAAGGAACTCAGGCCAAAAGTTGATTTTATAATTGTTATTTCCCATTGCGGAATTGAATATATTCCTTTTCCACCGCCTTATGTTGCCAGCGCCTTTAAGCAGATGGCCGAGGCTGGTGCAGATGTTGTTATCGGACATCATCCCCATGTTCCCCAGGGCATTCAATTTTATAATAACACCCCCATATGTTACAGCCTGGGGAATTTTGTCTTTTCCCAGGAGACCGATCTCAAATACCGGAAACTGGGTTACCTTGTAAACCTTGAATTCAATAAAGACTCGCTTTCGGCCATGGAGCTTGTTCCGTACAAGATCAATGACCGAGGGATTTCACTTGTAAAAGACTCGGAACTGCAACTTTTCCGGGAAAAATTCAAGGAGATTTCACTGCCTTTAAAGAAAGAAAAAAACCTTAATGAAGCATGGCATGGGTTTCTTCATTACTATGGAGTTAATGGTTTTTTCAATGAAATATCAATGATTACGGAAATGATGAAAACCGAGCCTGAAAAAGGGGCTGCAATGTTTCGTAACCGCCTGACCACACTTCAACATTATAATCATTGGAAAGATTTTATGACTCATATTGTTGAAGGAAAACTTGAATCTTCACCCCAGTGGCCGGGACCATTCTTTGAAGAATGGATGACTTCCAAGGCTGATTGGCTATAAAATATAAAGGTAAATTTGCATGAATCCTATAAACATAAAAACTGGCAATGCCGGTAAAACCATCCTGGTAACTGATTCAGGGCTGGGCGGCTTGTCAGTATTTGCACAGATTGCAAATCATCTTAAAAAAAAATCACCATGGCAGGAGGTATCTATGGTTTATTTTAACTCCTGGCCTGAACAAGACGGGGGGTACAATTTTTTTAAGAGCATGGATCAAAGGGCGGAAGTTTTTAATAATGCATTGAACGCTATGGATGAGTATCAGCCTGATATGATTCTTATTGCCTGCAATACACTGTCCGTAATTTATCCTTTTACTTCCTATAGTCAAAGCCCCAAAGCCAGGGTTGCAGGAATTGTGGATCACGGTGTCCTATTAATCCATGAGAATCTTGTGAAAGATCCGGACAGCTCTGTTATCATTTTCGGCACTGACACAACCATTTCTGAAAAATCCCATCAAAAACAGCTTGTGAAAATGGGTGTTGATCCTGCCCGTATTATCAATCAGGGATGTGGATATCTTCCCGGGGAAATTGAAGGAAACCCCTTTAGCACCAGTCTGCCGAAAATCATTGAAGCCAATGTAAAAAAAGCTGTTTCAAAAATGAATAAACCTGTGGGAAAGGTATATGCAGCACTTTGCTGCACCCATTTTGGATATTGCAAGGATCTTTTTCACAAATCATTATCCAGATATGTAAACGGGGATATCATTATTCTCAATCCAAACGAGAGAATGGCAGAACATGCAGTGCAAGGCCATGACATAAAAAACACTTTTTCCTGTGACATTAATATGCACGTTGTTTCCAAAGTCTTTTGGGAGACTGAAACTATTAATGCCTATGTCAGGTTGATGAAAAATATTTCTCCTGAAACAGCTAAAGCACT
This sequence comes from Thermodesulfobacteriota bacterium, assembly GCA_039714675.1. Classification (GTDB taxonomy): domain Bacteria; phylum Desulfobacterota; class Desulfobacteria; order Desulfobacterales; family Desulfobacteraceae; genus Desulfobacula. The sequence goes on along the minus strand of JBDLIV010000001.1, from coordinate 9,477 downwards.
TGCCGGCTATGAAAGAAATATTGATCTGTTCAAAGCTAAAAAACAATTCATCGCATAATATATTTTAAGATTGGAAATCAAATGAAAAAAATATTGATTATTACAGGCCCTGCAGGTGATGCCCAGGGATGGGGGGGCATGAAAGTCACCCAAAGTATTAAAGAAGCAATTGATGCTTCCGGGAAAAGTGCAAAAATTGTCTTTGTTAATAATATGTATGAATTTTATTCATGCCTTGAAGAAAATACCTTTGATATTGCCTGGAGCGCTCTCTATCATATTTCCGGCAAATCTGAAACCATTGGTATGGCTGATGATAATGAAAAATGGCTTGCAGATGTTTTTGACGATAAGGGCATCCCTTATATCGGGCCTGATGCAAAAACCATGAAAGAATTAATCCATAAAACCAGCACTCACACGATACTGAACGATAAAAAGATTTCAGTTCCATACCACTATCAGCTTACATCAACGGATGTGATTCCAGACATTGTTTATCCTGCTTTTGTAAAACCCAGCTATGAATCAAGATCAATGGGCATTGATGATGACAGTGTGGTCTATTCACCCGAAGAACTGGAAAAAAGAATAAAATATATTGAAAATAATTTTGAACAACCTGCCCTGGTAGAAGAATATCTTCCAGGAGAGGAATATACTGTTTTAATGCTGGGTAATGGTGAGCATCAGGTGTTTTTACCGGGTAAGGTTGTGGTTGATCCTTCAAAATTTGGTAAATATCCAATTTTGAGAAGTGATTTAAGGGGGTATGGCATGACAGAGATAAAACCTGCATTCAATAAAAAAGAAGAACTTGTTAAACTTTGCAGCCAGGCCATGGAAGCATTAAACTGTCTGGATCATGTCAGAGCTGATATAAAGCTTGATGCCGAAGGCAACCCCAAAATCATGGAAGTGAACGGGATCCCAGGATTAGATCCTGTGAAAAGCTGGAGCCCCCAACTATATTCCTTGAATTGTTCTCTCGATGACGGCACAGGCCTGAATGATTCCATGAAAAATTATCAAAAATTTATCGATCATATTGTATCCTCTGCCCTGGCACGTTATAATTTATAATTTACAGGAGTGATGCTTAAAATGGATAAAACAGCAGGAATTGGTCCTTCAGGAGAATTTGCCTATCATCTTGATTATTCCCTTCCATTTATTGCAGTTGCCCTCCATTCCGGGCATCAAGTCAGGGATGAACTGCTTCCTTACATGGCTCTTGATTCCAATCAGCGAAAATTTGAAGAAGATGCTGCGACTGATTTAATGATCAAGGATCTTAACAATGCAGTCTGGGCTCTTGAATCCAGATCGGTTTATGATCTTAACCGTACCCCGGACATGGCACTGCCTCTTACACCGGAAAAATTCTGGGGAACACGGGTGTATAAGAACCAACCAACCCCTGAAATGAATCAAAAAAGTTTGGAAAACTATGAATCATTTTACAAATTTGTTGAAAACAGCATCTCTTCCATACTGGACCGTTTTGGTTTCTGTATTGTATATGAAATTCATTCCTATAATATTTCACGCCAACAGGCCAATGGAATCGAATCCCCTCCTGTTTTTAATCTTGGAACAGAACTCCTGGACACAATCAAATGGGAAAAGGCTATTTACTTGTGGCTTGAAGAGCTTGGAAACATGTCCTTACCGGGAATAGAGACCAGGGTGGCTGAAAATGAGGTGTTTGACGGCAAGGCAGAATTTTGCAGACGTATTTGCTATATGGATCAAAGAATTCTTGTTCTTCCCACTGAAATATCCAAGGTGTATATGGATGAAAAAAAAGGTGAGGTTTATCCTGATGTGGTTCTGTCAATTAAAAACGAGCTCAAAAATGCCATTTTATCTCATGTTAAACAGGTTAAGAATTTGATCTAATCAAGGTAATCATCTCACGAACCTGGTTTAAAACATATTGGGGTTCCTCAAAAGGGAAGCTATGAGTGCTTCCCTTGGGAGCGATATGTATTTCACCTTTTGTAGAAAGTTCCATAAGATCGGATCTGTCCTTGTTTGCAAAACGGATAAAATTTTTTTGTTCATATTCAGTTTTATAAATTTTTTTGGCCACTCTCAATATTTCTTTGTCAGATTGATGGGGAATAATAACAAAAAGCGGTAAATTTCCTAATACTCCGTGTCCCTGTGCAGTTCCTGCCGGGCGGATTGCTGCATTATAAAGTGCGGAACGTGTCGTGTAATAGTACCGGGGTTCTGCTTCCTTTGCAAACATAGCGTCTTGAACATCGGCAATGGCATGATAAAGTTTTTTGTATTTTTCCTGCTCTTTTTTGGGAATGAATAAAAACCAGTTCCACATAATACCAAAACGCGAAAGCCAGGCCAGTAAAGTCTCTTTTCTGCACATTGAGCGAATGCCCAAGTCACGGTCAAAGACAGGGTATGCAGCAGATGTTATGTCCAGTAATACCAACCCGGCAGTGTCATCAGGAAACATATCGGCAAATGTAACGGACAATGGTCCTCCAAAGGACCAGGGTACCAGAATATAGGGTCCGGTTTCACCTGCACGTTGAAGCAAAAAGTGGAGCTCAACAGCTTCTTGTTCAACTGTACGGGGAAAAGAACCTGTGTCGCTCCATCCACTTCCCGGGCGGTCAAATAAAATAGAGCGGGTTTCCTTTGCCATTATTTTGTGCAAATGGTTAAGGACAAACCCCTGTTCATGCCTACCGGAAACCCAGACAACTGCCGGGCTATCTTTTGCATCACCTTCTGCAATGATGTGCATTCGATAGCCTCCAACATCTATCATTCGTCCCGGAGGAGGATAGAGAGAGCGTGCCCGGTATAATTTGTAAAGATGATAAATCGCACCCACACTGAGAATCAAGCCAAGAATCATTAGACATATGCCACCTGACTGAGCAGCCAGTGCCCAGGCTTTATTCTCTGTATTGTTTGCTGCTGCATAGAGGATCACACCTGCTGCATTAACAGCCATGGCTATGATGAGCCCTGAATAGTTACTACACAAAAATGCTAACATAATCTTTAGGCTCATGGTCAAAATAAAATCTCCCATATGGCTTGTCTTTTAAGCCGTATTCTTCGTTGCGCCAATGGGCGCATATCTTTACAGCCAGGCAATTTCCAGTTCTACAAATTGATATCTGCCTATTATAGCTGCAATTTCCTCTTTTATTTGTGATTGATTTAATTTATTTTTTTCTACAGTTTCCTCAAGGCTGACTTTGCAAAGCAAACCCTTTGATTTACTTTCACTGACATTAACCAGGACATCAAGGCCTTTTTCATTTAAAAAAGCCAGGTCCCTGGCAAATTGTTTCTGGGCAATATCCCATCGTAATTCAGGCTTGAAAATTTTCCCAACTGCGGTCATGGGAAGATTATCAAGAACAATAATTTCCTTTGGCACTGCAGGCCGCTCAGCAATATGTTCGGCCAGGTAATCTTGCAACTGTTCAATACTGGTCCCGGAATCTGACTGCATCTGGACATAAAGCACCGGTAGTTCACCGGCATAATCATCAGGCCGTCCAACTGCTGCTGCCATTTCTACTGCCGGATGTTGAACTGCAACTTCCTCAATAATACTCGGATCAATATTGTGCCCACTGCGAATAATCAAATCTTTATGACGTCCGGTTATAAAAAGATAACCATCCTCATCAAAATACCCGAGATCTCCTGTATTAAGCCAGCCCTCTTCGGTCAGAACACCTTTATTCCTGGATGAATCCAGATAGCCTTTAAAAACATTAGGGCCCTTGAGCATTACGATGCCTATTTCGTTTGGCTGACATTCTGCTACGGTTGTATCGACAGTCTCAATACGGACTGTTTTCAGCTGGGTGTAAGGTGCCCGGATGCCCGTTGAGCCATATTTTTGTTCACCGCCCGCCGGACTGACCGCTAACAGCAGCGTGGCTTCAGTAGCCCCGTATACTTTAAGTAAATTTCGATTTAATCTCTGGCAAAACTCTTTTTCCACTTGAACCGGAAGGGCAGCACCACCGGTTACCCCATATTTCAGACAGCTGATATCACACCCGCCAACCGGAACTTTGTTTAAAGGGACAAAATTGGTGGGGATTCCGCCGGTATGAGTGATGTTGTATTTTTCCACCAGTTGCCACATGTTTTCAATAACTGCCGGATTTCTAACTCCTGCCGGTGATGGTATGACAATTTGTGTACCTTTATACAAAGGAATCAGGCCGCAGGCAAAAGCTCCTGCAACATGAAATAACGGCAGACCTGCAACAAGAGCATCTCCTTGTTCAAAATCCCACATCTGTCCCAGTACCCAGCTGACAAATACCTCATTCTGGTGGGAACGCATGGCAAGCTTTGGAGCACCTGTTGTGCCTCCTGTATGAAAATATGAGGCAATGTCATCCGGAGAAAATACGCGTTTGCTGGTTAATTTGTCTCCAGGATATTTAGCAACAGTTTCATCAAATGAATAAATCCCCTTTTTTTCGTCCCCCGGACCGCCGACAACAAATATAGCTTCCAAGGTCGGTACCTGATCCATTATGCTTTCAACCTTTTGCCAGATGTCCAGCATTGGATGGGGACCCAGAGCCACCAGTACCTTTGTTTTGGCAGCATTTAAAAGCCCTGCAATCTGGGACGCATTGAACAAAAAATTTATAGGGTTAACAATACCTGCAGCCTCTGCCCCCCACAAAGTAAAATGAGCCTGCGGTAAAAGGGGTAATAGAAAAGACACAGTGTCTGTATGGCCAACGCCAAAATCATTGAACATATTAGCTGTCTGGTTGATGCGGCCAAACATTTGCCTGTAGGTGATTTCGATGGAATCTTCATCTGGAGAGCCGGTTGGTAGAAAATTAATTGCTATATTGTCCGGCCATTTCTGAGCAGCTGAAGCTAAAAGCTCATAAGTGCTGTTTGCCGGGCTTATCTCTTCCCATGGTTTTGTTTCCAAAGCTTTTATATCTTCCAATCCTGAAATTAATTCTTTCCTTGACATATTTCACCTCTTTTTTGTTTTTTAAGTAATTTTGCTTATGCAGAATCAAGCCCTTTTTCCCGGGTTATTTTCTCAAAAGTTTCAATAAGTTTTGCCGGGGGTTCTATTTTTTCGGTTTCTTTCTTGTCTGCAAGGACAATGGCATCAAATGCACACGCTGTTACACAAAGCCCGCACCCTATGCATCTGTCAAGATCAACCTTTGCAACACTATCTTCTTCATTCATTTCAATAGCATCCATTGGACATATTTCTTCACAGGCCCCACATCCTGTGCATTCATCCTGGTCAATAAATGCCTGAAAATTGGAATGAACAATCCTGGCAGGAGTTTTAAAATCTTTTATATTTTTTAAAATCTGACAGCAGCAGTCACAGCAGAGGCAGATATTCACAGGTTTTTTCGCATTGGAAGGCTGGGGTACAAGCCCCTGTTTCTCTGCTTCTTTAACAATATCAAGAGCCTCTTCATGGGATATCTCCCTGCCGACTCCGCGGTTTTCATAAATATAGGCACCTGATCCGAAGATCAGGCAGGCTTCCATTAATCTGCCGCACCCTTTGCCCATGATTTCATGTTCTTTTCTGCAAATACAGGGAGCCACAAGTATTTTTGACTGGGATCTGATGATTTTTTCAACCTGCTCGTAATCCATTATATTCAGTTCGGTATTTACCGCTTTCCCAACGGGTATCACCCTGAATTGCTGGGTTTTATTCCTATACTGGTTTTTAATCAGGAAAGGAGCATATTCATTAAAAGTCTCGATCAATTCTTTTGTAAGCCTGTTAACCTGATGTTCCCATATTCCCACAACAAACTGAAGGAGCATAAAAGCATTTGCCTCCTTTTTTTTAATATGAAGAAGCAGGCCTTTTTGGCCCATTTCAATGAGCGCGGGCTCAATTTCGTCTAGATTCTTATTTGCTCTTTTTGCAATTGCTTCCACAGATTCAGGCCTTTCAACAAGGTATAAGGCAAGATCAGCCTCCTGCGGTGTAAAAAGCAGACTCAGGAGTTTAAGCTCAACTCCTGAGTCTGTTTCAGGAAAACCACTGGGAGTATTATTAAGGTGGATTGCAAGTTTTTTATAAACATTTTCCATGATTAAATATCTTTCTCATATTCTTTATAAATATTAATTAATATCCTGCTGATATGCGCGCTCCTGAAAAACTCTGTCGATGACGTAAGCTCTGAAAGCACGGGCAATCCGGGTTAATTCCAAAGTAAGGGACATAGTCTCTTTATGAGATTGATCCTGGATCAGACATTTGTGAATTGCCATCTCCTCGTTTACAATTTTTTCTGCAAAATGTCGATAAAATGCTGTATCCCCGGGCTTTATTCCAAGCTCAATGGTTTTAAAAAGCATCTTGCCGAAAACCACATCTTCTGAGTCAAACTTATCTTTTTTTCTGGGAATCAGTACCTTGTGGGCGAGGAATTTGTCCACCTGACTCATAGTAAGACCGGTAGCCTGGCAAAATGATGGTTTGTCCAGGTCATTTGAATTGCTCTGACCAAATACAAGTTTTGCCATTTCGATTGAAGGTGTTATTTCCCGGCCTTTGTCCCGTTGGTGAAGAACCGTTTTGATTTGAGCCAGCCCCAGGCGATGAGAGGACTGCAATTGTTTTATAAAACCGATTCTTTCAATACATTCAGAATCGTAATATGCCATATTGGCACTGGTTTTAAGAGGTTTTGGAAGCAATCCCCGATTTAAATAGTAAAGTATTGTGGATTTGGCCACACCTGTGGCTTCAACCAGATATTTCATTTTAAGCATGTGCTCTTTGGTCTTCAACTCCGGACAAGACTTTATTTCTGCCATTGGATATCTCCTGTTGTGATTGTTAAAAATTACATAGTATATGAAATGTATTTTGTAAAGTGCAAACTAACACTTTTTACTTTTTATTTTTCATGATATGTATACTCTGTAAAATTCAAATAAAATTTTGTATGAAAAAAATAACAAGGTTGGAGAAATTATGAAAATAGCTGTTTTAAGCGGAAGCCCAAAAGGCAAATTGAGTGTAAGTTTGCAGTCAGTAAATTATATTAAAAAATACTTTCCCGATCATGAATATGAAATTTTCCATATTTCCCAGACTATTCAAAAACTGGAAAGTGATACCACAAAAATGGACCAAATAATGAATTCAGTTAAAGAAGCTTCACTTGTTATATGGGTTACCCCTGTATATTCTTTCACTGTTCCTTCACAATATAAAAGATTTATAGAATATATTTTCAACAATGAATGCAAAGAAATTTTCAAAAAGAAATTTTCAGCTGTCATCACAACATCTGTTAAATTTTTTGATAATATTGCCCATGAATATATGAGAGGTATTTGCGACGATTTAGATATGAAATTTGCAGGCTCGTTTTCAGCTGAGTCAGACGACCTTCTGGTTGAAAAAGAGAGAACAAGGCTGCTGACCTTTGCCGAAGATATTTTCAGGAATGTGCTGTCAAATTCTTTTTTCCCCAGGGTATTTCCCCCTGTTATTGTACAAGATCACAGTTTTACCGCATCAGGGAAACCACAAAAAAAAATTGATAATCGCAATATTAAAATGTGCCTTCTTCAGGACAAGGATTATTCAGGAACTAGTCTGGGCAATATGATAGAAAATTTTAAGGACATGTTTGAAAGACAACCGGAATCTGTAAACCTTACTGAAATTGATATAAAAGGTGGCTGTCTTGGTTGTGTTCAATGTGGTTTTGATCATAAATGCGTTTATGAAAAAAAGGATGCCTTTATAAATTTTTATAAAAGCAAAATACTTACATCAGATATACTGATTTTTGCAGGAGAAATAAAAGATCGTTTTCTGTCGGCAAAATTTAAAGAATTTTTTGACCGGTCTTTTTTTAACAGCCATACACCTGTCCTGGCCGGGAAACAGATAGGTCTGATGACATCCGGGCCGTACTCACAGCTTCATAGTTTAAAAACAATTATTAACAGCTACAGTGAATGGCATAGAGCAAATTTTGCCGGATTTGTATCTGATGAAGAAAAAGATAATTCTATATTAGAAAAATCACTCCAAAGTTTAGGGGGGCGCCTGGTCAGATACCACAATAAAGGATATATTAAGCCTGCCACATTTCTTGGTGTCGGAGGGCATAAGGTTTTTCGCGATGATGTCTGGGGCAAACGCAGGTTTGTATTCCAGGCAGACCACAAATTTTATGAAGAAAATGGGCTTTATGATTTCCCTCAAAATGATGAAAGAGCAAAAGAAACCAATAAAACTATGATGGAATTGACTGAAAACCATGAAATGCGCGAAGCCATCAGGAAAGAACTGAAAACAGGATTTGTGAAAAATCATCTGAAAGTTATCAAAGAAAAATAAAAATATTGTATTTTCCGGGCATAACAGGAGTGTTAAATCAGATTAATCCATAAAAATATTATTTATATGCCTTTAGAAAAATTTATAAAATGTCAATAAATTTCAATTGACATTTTTAAATTAACGAGTTAAAAAAAATTCAGTCTTTCAGAGACGTAATTTTATAAAAAAAGGTGTATAGAATGGGAGTAATCTGGAAAAAAACAATTTCTTTGGATGAAATCAATAAATTTACAAAAAATTCTATTGTCGAAAAAACAGGAATCCAGTTTATTGAAAAAGGGGATGACTTTCTCAGGGCATCCATGCCTGTTGACGAACGCACCAAGCAGCCATTAGGTATCCTGCATGGTGGTGCATCAGTTGTCCTGGCAGAGACACTGGGCAGCATGGCATCCCATATGACCTTGGATGAAAACCATTACAGTGTCGGTCTTGAAATTAAGGCCAACCATTTAAAAAGTATTAGTAACGGTTTGGTTACCGGTATTGTAAAACCAGTCAATCTGGGCAAAACAGATCAACTATGGGACATAACCATTACAGATGAGGATGACAAAAAGATTTGTGTTTCCCGTATTACTATGGTGATTTTAAAGGATTTGAAGAAATATTATTGAGCAATCAGATATTTCCCTGTGATTATGGTTTCTATTTTAAAAACAGTTACCATTAATTTTGCGTTATAAAGCAATTGATCCGTTCTTACTTGCCAAAGCACTTGCCTGGCATTGATATCTTTGATAACAAAGCCTGTACACTCAAATAAACCCAAAAAAGGAGAAACAACTATGAACAAAACAGAACTTATTTCAAAAGTAGCAGAAAAAACAGGATTAACAAAAACAGATAGCACAAAAGCCTTAAATGGAATAATTGATACAATTTCAAAAACATTGGCCCGTGGCGAAAAAGTAACACTGATAGGATTTGGAACATTTGGCGCAAATAATTTGGCTGCACGGAAAGGACGTAATCCTCAGACCGGCAAAGAAATTAATATCCCTGCAAGAAAGAAACCTGCATTTAAAGCTGGCAAGCAGTTAAAAGAATTGGTTAATAAATAACAGGAAATAATAAAGGATTCC